>NZ_DFMZ01000057.1:8121-16594 GCF_002375825.1 Aneurinibacillus sp. UBA3580 | reverse complement strand
CCTGCTGACGCTCTTCGCTTTCTTCTTCATAGACGGCGTCGATATACTGCTGCACCAGACCTAAGACCTGCGTGTTCACAATCTCGGGCAGCGATTTCTCATATTCGACGAACTTTAGGAAATCTTCAAAATAACGTGCGTGAGAGGCCTGATGAATCTTCAACTCCCACTCTTCAAGCATGCCTTCTTCTGGCATATGCGGATACTGGATCGACTTCATATTTTTGGCGTTAATCGCCATCTCTACCTTTTTGACGAGACTGCGTTCATCGGTAATCGTTGCAATCTTCGGTTCAAAGTCACATTTCATGACGAACACAAACGGATCGTCAAAGTACTTCGTCAAACGGGCCCGCGCCACAATAAGCGCTCCGCCGCGGATGGCGCTCGTATTCATGTACGCGCGTACCAAATTCTCGCTATGACGGCGGAATTCTTCTTTATCGTCTGCACCACGCAGGCGGGCGAATAGATTGTAGTTCGGATTGCTGTCGAGTTCATGCCCGGGTTCGACGACGAAACGGCCAATCTTCGTCGGAGCCTGTTCCGTTTTTGGATTGCGCTCGACTTTCCGCTTGGCGGTACGCACAAATTCGCCATCCAAGAAATCTCTCAGCGTGCTATTCATATATTCCATTTCATCAAGTGTCTGATAATGTTTATATCCTTTCTCCCCTCTTTCTTCTTCGCCACGCACGACAAAAAAAGAAAGATATTGTACGGTAAACTCCATCTCTTTCTCCCCGTTCCCCATGTATTCTCATAGATTTTTATTGTACCTTGTTTGTCTGCGGCACGAAAGGGAGAATGTTGTCGCAGAGCACCGGGACGTTTTCATTCGGACGAAAATTAAGTATCATAATAATATAGGACGTTAAATTTTACAGAGACAAAGAGGATGGCCTATGTATACATATATGAACTTTCAGACCCGCATCGCGCAGACCAAACCGTCCACGCTGCACAATCAGGAAGAAAAGTGCCCGTTCTGCGATCGGGAGACAATCTTTAAGGAAGGTGTGGTCATTAGTCAGGACGGACCGTTCCTTTTAATCGAAAATAAATTCCAGACGCTCGAGCACGCTTATCAAATGGTGCTGGTGGAGACAATGACGTGCAAGGATGATTTATCCACGTACCATAAGCCCCACTTGCATGCGCTGTTCGACTTCGCCATGCGGAACTGGATGTCGCTTGAAGCAAGCGGACAATATCGTTCCGTCATCTTTTTTAAGAATCACGGTATTCACTCCGGCGGATCGATCTACCATGCGCATATGCAGCTGGTTGGGCTGGCCGACGTCGACTATCGCAAGCACCTTCACCCTGAACAATGGGCCGGTATCGTCATTGACCAGGCCCCGGGCGTCGAATTTAACATCTCCACCCGGCCGCGGGGCGGGTTTACCGAGTTCAATATCGTGCTCAGTGACCGAAACGCGCTCCACAAGATGGCCGAATATGTCCAGATTGCGGTACATTTTCTTCTCAACCACATGAACCGGCGCTATCAAAGCTACAACATCTTTTTCTATGAATATGAAGGCGATATTATCGCCAAGATCGTATTGCGCGCACCAGGCTCCCCCTATCTGATGGGATACTCGATTATCCAGGTGCCGAACAATCTTGACGAAACCGTCCGGCGCGTCCAGTCCTTGTACTTCTCAGACGCCAAATAAACAGCACAAAAGCAAGCCCGTGCTTCTTCTTAGGCTTGCTTTTGTGTATCGGTATGATAAGCCAACAACAATCGGCCACTGAGCGGCGGCAGTACAGCGCGAATCTTTCCGCTCACCGCTTCGACTGCTTCTCCATTGCCCGTTACATCATAAAGCGGCGGGATACTCCCCGCCTCGATTTCAATCTCCACCGTCTGCGTAAGACTGCGATTAAGCAGCACAAGTGCCGTATTGGTACGACCCGGCTGTCCGAATACGTCCGTCTCATTTTCCAGTTTCCGCACATAACCGTATACGTTCGACGAAGCCAAAACGAGCGATTCCCACGTACCTGTGCGAAGTACATTGTGCGCGTGACGCCAGCGGATAACCCGCCGATACCAGGCCAAAAGATCGCCATCCTGTTCACCCCATGGATACGGTCCCCGGTTCGCCGGGTCGTCCCCGCCTTCCATCCCGGCTTCATCCCCATAGTAGACACAGGGCATGCCCGGAAATGTCATCTGCCACAGCACCAGCAGTTTTAACCGCTTCATCGCGAGCGCACGGCGTTCTTCCTGCGAGATAGCAGAAGCCGGCAGTTCTTCCTGAAGCACGGTCAGCGCACGCGGCACATCATGACTGCCGATAAGGTTCATCAGACTGTAAAAATGCGGGCGCGGATAATTCTCATACAGGCTCATCAGCGCTCTGTGTGTCATAGCACTGTCTGCTCTGCCAAGCAAAAAATCGAGAGCGATACGCCGGAAGGGATAATTCATCACCGAATCAAGCTCGTCGCCCAGAAGGTATTTACGGCGGACGCCATAGCTAATCTTGTTTGTAGCATCTTCCCACACTTCGCCGATGAGAACCGCGTCCGGGTCCGCTTCTTTTAACGTGCGGCGAAACGCGCAAATGAACGCATCCGGCAGCTCATCAGCCACATCCAGCCGCCAGCCGCTGGCCCCCAGACGATGCCAGTGCTTTACTACGCTGTTTTCATTGTGCATGATGAAATCCTGATACGACGGATTCATCTCCTCCACATTCGGCAGCACGTCAATGCCCCACCAGCATTCATAGTCGTCCGGATGCCGGACAAACCGGTACCATTCATAATAGGGAGATTCCCTCCCCTGATACGCACCGAGACTAGCATAGTTTCCTTCCCTGTTGAAGTACAGGCTGTCGCTCCCTGTATGGCTAAACACGCCGTCAAGCACAATCCGGATACCGAAGCGCCGTGCTTCCGCGCAGAGGGAAGCAAACAATTCGTTATCACCAAACATCGGATCTATCTTATGGTAATCACCTGTATCGTACTTGTGATTGCTTGATGCTTCAAAAATCGGATTTAAATAGAGGACGGTAACTCCCAGACTCTTAAGGTATGGAAGCTTTTCCAAAATCCCATAGAGATTGCCCCCGTAAAAGTCCCAGCGTATGATCCGTTTCGTCTCTGGATCGCGGATATAGAGCGGAAGACTGTTCCAATGGGCATGAAGCAAGCTGCCCGGCTTCGGGTTCAATACGCGTCCCTCCGGCAGGCCATTGCGGAAACGGTCAACGAAAATCTGGTACATGACCCCGTTCTTTATCCAATCCGGGGTCGCCGCTTCCGCCCGGTACACCGTAATTTGATAGCCTGGCGGTACATCCGGGTAGCTCTCTCCGACACCGCCCATTCCCTGCGCATTGTTCCCGTAATAAAAAAGGCTGCCGTCGTATGCAATACGAAAATAATACCACCATAACCCCGGCTCTTCAGGGGCGGTCCAGCGCACTTCGTACAAGCGGCCGGGTTCCTGTCCCTGGACCGGTGCCATGCGGATATCCGCTGCAGGCTCGCCGTCGCGCGCGATGCACAGCCGGACATCTTCCATGTGCTCACATCGGCTTCCGTATGCCGCAAACCGCAGTATGATATCCGTACCGCAGGGAACCGCCCCGAAAGGAGCGCGGAACCCCTGTTGATGTGAATCGTGCCGTACTTCCAACTCCCCCATCTCAGAACCGCCTCCTTCCTATTCGATCTTCACCGGGTCTAATTCCCAGATGTCATCCGCATATTCGACAATCGTCCGATCGCTTGAGAATACGCCGGATTGGGCGATATTTATCAGGCTCATCTTACTCCAGCACTCCCGGTCACGGAACGCTGCATCAATCCGCTGTTGGGCCTGCACATAGGAGGCGAAATCTTTAAGGACGAAAAACTCATCATTGGTCGACAGCAGCGAATAATAAATATCGTTGAACAGCCCGTATCCGGCTCCAAAGAAATCACCTGTAAACTTCTGCAGCGCGCCCCGGATACGAATATCCCCGTGATAAATGTCTTTAGCCCGGTACTTCCCGTTCGTGTAATACGCTATCACTTCATCAGCCGTCAACCCGAAGAGGAACATATTGTCGTCCCCCACTTCTTCGTGCATCTCCACGTTGGCGCCGTCCAGCGTCCCGATCGTCACGGCCCCGTTCATCATAAACTTCATATTCCCCGTCCCGGACGCCTCTTTGCTCGCGGTGGAAATTTGCTCGCTGACGTCGGCAGCCGGAATAATCTTCTCGGCGAGGGAAACACGGTAGTTTTCGAGAAACACCACTTTCAGCTTGTTCTGAATGACAGGGTCGCGGTTGATGACATCTGCAAGGGTGTTAATCAATTTGATGACGCTCTTGGCCAGTTGATAGCCTGGAGCGGCTTTAGCGCCGAAAATAAAGGTACGGGGCATGACTGCAAGGTCCGGGTTAGCGCGCAGCCGATCGTAGAGATCCATGATGTGAATCACATTCAAAATCTGCCGCTTATATGCGTGCAGCCGCTTCACCTGTACATCAAAAATGGACTGCGGATCAATTTCGGTCCCCGTTTTTTCCCGCACCAGGTCGGCAAGCCGCGCCTTATTCTGCTGCTTAATCGCATACAACTGTTGTTTAAACGCCGCATCGTCAGCGAAACCGCGCAGCTCAATTAACCGGGACGGATCGGTTACCCACTTATCGCCAATCGCTTCGGTAATCAGGCCAGCCAATGCTGGATTCGCCTTGATTAACCAGCGACGGTGCGTAATGCCGTTCGTCTTGTTGTTGAATTTGTACGGATACACCTCGTAAAAATGCTTCATTTCCCGCTGCTTCAAAATATCGGTGTGAATTTTGGCCACACCGTTCACGCTGTGGCTTCCAACCACGGCAAGATGTGCCATTTTCACCTGGCCGTCGGCGACAATGGCCATCTGGTGAATTCGCTTCCAATCACCCGGATACTTCTCCCACAATGCATGGCAGAATCGCTCGTTAATCTCATGCACAATCATGTAGATGCGCGGAAAAAGGGGCTGAAAGATATCAATAGACCATTTCTCCAGCGCTTCACTGAGCGTCGTATGATTCGTATAGGAAATGGTATTGACCGTGATATGCCATGCTTCTTCCCATCCCATTCCTTCTTCATCCATCAGAATGCGCATGAGCTCAGGAATCGCCAGTACCGGATGGGTATCATTAATGTGAATAGCGACTTTATGATGGAAATTTCTTAGCGATTGCTGTGTTTTCTTGTAACTGCGCACGATGCTTTGCAGTCCGGCGGACACGAAGAAATATTGCTGCTTAAGCCGGAGCACCTTCCCTTCGTAGAATGAATCGTCCGGATATAAAAATTCAGAGATGGATTCGACCGAACGCTTGTAATCAAGAACCTTGTGATAGTCACGTGAATTGAGCGTCTGAAAATCAAAATCACGAATGTTCGGCTCCGCACTCCATAGGCGCAGCGTATTGACGGTCTTATTACGATAACCAATTACCGGCACGTCATAGGGAACGGCAAGCACGGACTCGTATTTTTCATGGACAAAAGTCCAGTGTCCGCCATGATCTTCGAAGCGCACCTCGCCGCCGAACCGCACTTCAACCGCCAGATCAGAGCGGCGTATCTCCCAGACATTGCCCTCTTTAAGCCAGTACTCCGGCAATTCCACCTGGTAGCCGTCAACAATTTTTTGCTCGAACAGGCCGTATTTATAACGAATGCCGCACCCATGCCCTGGAAGAGACAGCGAGGCGAGCGAATCGAGAAAACAGGCGGCAAGCCGTCCTAATCCTCCGTTGCCCAGCCCCGCATCCGGCTCCTGTGCTTCCAAACGGGAAAGCTCGATTCCAAGCTCGCACAAGCTTTCTTCGCACAAATCCCGCACGCCGAGATTAATCAGGTTGCTTTCGAGCAGTTTGCCAAGCAGGAATTCCATGGAGAAATAATACATTTGCTTTTCCTGATTTTCGACGTAGCGCGTATTGGTCGCAATCCAATTTTTGTTGATATACTCGCGGATCATGGCGCCCAGCGCTTTGTATTTATCAATGTCGCTTGCTTCTTCCACGGGTTTGCCCAGCATGCTCTCGAGCTTGTCGATAAATGCCCGCTTAAAGCTTTCTTTGCTTGAAAACATGATGTCCCACCTCTCAGGCTGTAACCAGCTGTTCATACAGCATATGATACTGCCGGGCGGATTGAATCCAACCGCAATCCGTTTTTTGCCCATTCGCGAGCACCCGGGCAAACGCCGCAGGATCGCGGTAGACGCGGAGAGCTCGTCCGACTGTATACAGCATATCATGTGCGTTGTAATGGGCGAACGTAAAGCCGTTCCCTTCACCAGTCATTTCGTTATAGGACTGTACCGTATCGCGCAAGCCTCCGGTTTCACGTACGATGGGCACGGCACCATACCGCAGCGCGATCATCTGCCCGATACCGCACGGTTCAAACCTGGACGGCATCAAAAACAAGTCGGCGGCCGCATATACGCGCCGTGCAAGCCCTTCGTCAAACTGAATACACGCCGCAATTTTCTGGGGACAGCGGAGCGCCGCCTCACGGAACATCGTTTCATACCGCGCTTCCCCCGTGCCCAGCACCACCATCTGCATATCAAGCGCCAGCATGTCTTCAAGCACGCAGGCAACTAAATCCAGCCCCTTCTGCTCGGCCAGGCGAGAGACGATGGCGATAAGCGGAATGCCTTCAGCGGTCGGAAGTCCAAGCTGCTGCTGTAGATGAACTTTGTTTTTCCGCTTTTTGGCCGGGGAGCGCCGGTAATTAACATACAGGTGCGGATCGCTCTGCGGATTGTATGTGTCATAATCGATCCCGTTGATAATGCCCGTTGTATCTGCTGCCCGGGCGCGCAGCACGCCGTCCAGCCTCTCTCCGTAATACGGTTCCTGGATTTCCCGCGCATAGCTCGGACTCACCGTTGTCAGTCGGTCCGCATACAACAGCCCGCCCTTCATGTAATTGATGTCGCCGTAAAACTCCAATCCGTCCAGCGTAAAATAGTCGTTGTCAAGCCCAAGCACATCCGGCAGCACCGTATACGGAAAGATTCCCTGGTATTTTAGATTATGTATCGTAAACACAGTGCGCATGGAATCGTAAAACGGATGGCCGTCATAGAACGCACGCAAAAATACCGGCACCATCGCCGTATGCCAATCATGGCAATGAAGGATATCCGGTTTGAATCCTAATTGTGGGAGCGATTCAAGTACCGCCCGCGAGAAGTAGGCAAATTGCTCCGCCTCATCGTAGCAGCCGTACACGCCATCCCGCCAAAAATAGTATTCGTTGTCCACAAAATAGTATGTGACGCCGTCCCATTCCAATTCTTCGATGCCAGCATACTGCCTGCGCCAGCCGACCGGGACCGTAAGCTCGGCCCGCCGTCTCATGTTTTCTGTAAAACAACCGGGAATCACTTTATACTTTGGGAGCATCACCCGCACGTCCAGCCCTTGCTTGATCATTTCTTTCGGCAGGGAACCGATCACGTCAGCCAATCCTCCGGTTTTGACGAAGGGAGCCGCTTCTGCGGCTGTAAATAAGATGCGCATGTTTTTCCTCCCTTTTCTTCGTACTCTATACGGTGGCCCGCTTGGCCACAAGCAGCGGAAAGTCCTCCCGCCCGGCCAGCGTTCTGCCTGCCCCAATGCGCGCGACTTTATCCGCAATCACACACTCCACATATGCGTCTTCCCCAACCTCACAATGCTGCAGTAAAATGCTATTTTTAATATGAGCACCCTTGCCCACCTTTACCCCTGAGAACAAAATGCTGTTTTCCACCGTACCTTCAATTACGCAACCGTTGGCGACAAGCGAATTGGTGACGTCCGCTCCTTCCCGGTACAGTGCCGGAGGCTCATCTTTCACTTTGGTATAAATGCGTTCTCCCTCAACAAACAACGCTTCCCACACATCCGGCGCAAGCAAATTCATGCTCTCGGCATAATAATCTTCCACTGTTCGTACCATAGCCGCATAGCCTATATACGGAAAACCGTACACACGCGCCTGTTCCAGATTCGCAATAATGCCGTCCCGTACAAAATCGGAACGGTTTTCCTGCATGCCATGACCGATCGTCTTAAGCAGCCACTCTTTTCGAATCAGATACATCTCAAGCGACGCTTTTGTTCCGCCGATAAACCCCGGTTCGGAGTCCATATGAACAATCCGGCCATCCTTGTCGGCTGCCAGTGCGCGATACTTCGCAGCGCGTTTCGCCTCGTTTCCCCATTCTTTGTATAGTACAGTTACGTCCGCTGCGGTGTTTTTATGGAACAGCAGTGCCGGACGTACGTCGATACTGCTGATTATTCGACTTCCGCACACGAATACGTGCGGCTCGGACCCGCGCAGAAAGTAATCCATATGTTCCGCAAAAAACGCCATATCTCCCTCAGGCAGCACTCCGTTCGGGTTAATGGGCGGAGGCAGAATAAACAATCCGCCGTTCTTCCGA
>NZ_DFMZ01000057.1:0-8014 GCF_002375825.1 Aneurinibacillus sp. UBA3580 | reverse complement strand
CGTTCTTCCGATCCAAATCCCAGGCTGCTCCATTGCCCAGATGATCTATCAGTGAGCGGTACTTGTGCCGGGTAAACACGGCCACACTTTTTATCCCGGAATTGACCAGGCCCGATAGCGCAAAATCGATGAATCGATACCGCCCGCCGAACGGAACAGATGCGCTGCAGCGCGCTTCCGTCAGCGCCTGCAATTCATCAACTTCATTTGCCAGATTGACTAGACCCATGACTTCTTCCATCCGCTACGCCTCCCTTACGATAGTCCCGCCGCTTTTCGATTGGGTGTTTCGTATCCATGCACGATTGTTCTCTCACCGACCAATGAAATGCTCTGTCCTGCTCCTCCGATACGAACGCCGTCTTCAATGGCGGCTCCTTCACCGATAATTGCTTTCTCAATCGTCACATTCCGGCCAATCTTCGTATGGGGCATTACAACCGAATCACGAATCACGCTGCCCATCCCAACTTTCACCCCATAAAACAGAACAGAATGCTCGACATGGCCAAATACCGTACACCCCTCGTTGATCATGGAGCGGCTGATGACAGCGTTCGGCGCGATATACTGCGGTGGCTGTTGAGAATTCACCGCGTAAATTCTCCAGGCAGGGTCGTTCATCGTAAACAAAGGATTTTCCGCCAGAAGGTCCATATGCGCCTGCCACAGGCTTTCAATCGTGCCTACATCTTTCCAATAACTGGTAAATGGATAAGCAATGAGCCGCCTACCTGCCGCAAGCATTGCCGGAATCACATCCTTGCCGAAGTCATGGCTGGAATCCGGGTTGGCCGCATCATCGTTTAGATGACGTCTTAATGCATCCCATGTAAAAATGTAGATACCCATCGAAGCGAGGTTGCTTTCGGGTCGCGCCGGTTTCTCGGTAAAATGGATGATGCGCCGCTCCTTATCCGTACTCATAATGCCGAACCGACTTGCTTCACTCCACGGCACTTCAATGACCGCAATCGTTGCATCCGCTTTTCTTTCTTTGTGATACGCGAGCAGACGGCTATAATCCATCTTGCAAATGTGATCGCCGGAGATCACCAGCACATACTTCGGGTCATATTGTTCGATGAAATGCGCATTTTGGTGAATGGCGTTGGCGGTGCCCGTATACCAAGACCCGTCCCGGCGATCCATAAACGGCGGCAGAACTGTGACGCCGCCATCCCGGCGATCCAGGTCCCAAGCGCGGCCAATACCGATGTATGAATTCAGTACAAGCGGCTGGTACTGGGTTAATACACCGACCGTATCGATGCCGGAATTTACGCAGTTGCTCAAGGCAAAATCGATAATCCGATACTTTCCGCCAAATGGTACGGCGGGCTTGGCGAGACGGGTCGTAAGCGGACCGAGTCGTCGGCCTTCACCACCGGCAAGCAGCATAGCTACGCATTCTTTCGCTTTCATCTTTCCCCTTCTTTCACTTTGAAGTTATGAAGCTTTAGAAACACACAGGCCAACGGAGGAATGGTAAGGGAAATGCTATGGGGGCGGTTGTGCCATGGTATGGGTTTTGCTTCTATCAGCTTGGGATTTGTCACACCGGAACCCCCGAAACACACGTCGTCACTGTTGAAATATTCAAGGTACATCCCGGGTGTGGGCACACCGATCCGGTATTCGGAACGCACAACAGGGGTGAAATTGCACACGACAAGAAGAGAATCGTCCGGCTGTGCGCCTTGCCTTATAAACGTGAGGATACTCTGGTTGGAATCATGAGGATCAATCCATTCGAAGCCGCGCGGCTCGTGATCGTATTCCCACAGCGCGCGCTCCTTTTGATATATATGATTGAGTGTTTTAACATACGCCTGTATTTTATGATGCATATCGTATTGAAGAAGATGCCAGTCAATCTCGGCTTCGTCTTTCCATTCGTCAAACTGTCCAATCTCGCCTCCCATAAACAGCAGTTTCTTCCCCGGATGTGCGATCATATAGCCGTACAGCACACGCAGGTTGGCAAACTTCTGCCAGTAGTCCCCCGGCATTTTCGCAAGCAGCGCTCTTTTGCCGTACACAACTTCATCATGGGAGAGCGGAAGGACGAAATTTTCAGAGAACGTATAGAAAAAAGAAAACGTCAGCAGTTCATGATGCCATTTGCGATGCACAGGATCCATCTCCATATACTTGAGCACATCGTTCATCCAGCCCATATTCCACTTAAAATTGAATCCGAGTCCGCCCAGGTAAGTAGGAGCGCTAACGCGCGGCCAGGCGGTCGATTCTTCCGCAATCATCAAAGCACCCGGATAGGCGTCGAATACCGCCTCATTTAACTTTTTCAGAAACTCCACAGCCTCCAGGTTTTCGTGTCCGCCGTATCGGTTGGGCCTCCACCTTCCTTCTGGTTTGCCGAAGTCGAGATACAGCATACTGGCGACAGCGTCTACCCGCAGTCCGTCAATGTGGTACTTGTCCATCCAGAACAGCGCGTTGGAGATAAGAAAGCTCACCACTTCCGGTTTGCCGACATCGAACATCAGCGTTCCCCACTCGCCCGTATCGGCTTTGTGCACATCCGCATATTCATATAGCGGCGTGCCGTCAAATTGCATAAGCCCGTGAGCGTCTTTGCAGAAATGGCCCGGCACCCAGTCCAATATCACGCCAATTCCATGCTGATGGCACCGATCAACAAAGTACTGGAAATCTTCCGGCGGGCCATACCGGCTTGTAGCCGAGAAATAGCCCGTCACCTGGTACCCCCAGGAGCGATCAAATGGATGCTCGGCAAGCGGGAGCAGCTCTATATGCGTATAGCCCATTTCTTTCACATAATCGATTGCCTCGTCTGCCAGCTCGCGGTAGGAGTAAAACGAGCCGTCATCCTTCTTTTTCCATGTTCCGGCATGCAGCTCGTAGATGTTTATCGGTTTGCGAAGCGGATCGCTAGTATCGCGCCTGACAAGCCACTCCGCGTCACTCCAGCGGTATGCATCCGGCGAATGGACGACGGAGGCGGTATTCGGCCGCACTTCTGATCGAAACGCGTATGGGTCCGCTTTCAATAGGGTCCCGCCGGATGCCGTTTTAATTTCATACTTATACAAACTTCCTTCACTAAGCCCTGCAATGAACAGAGACCAAACCCCGCCGGTACCGGGCATTTTGAACATTTCATGCCCCTCTCCCTGCCACTCGTTAAACTCGCCGACAATGCTTACCTTTGCCGCTTCCGGTGCCCAAACAGTAAACCGGACGCCGGTTTGGCCCTCTTCCCGGCAAAGATGGGCGCCGAACAGGCGATAGCTGCGAAAGAGGTTTCCCTCATGAAACAGATACAGAGCTTCCTTGTCGGGATACATGGCTGGCTTCTCTCCTTACTTTAGTTTATACAGGAATAATTCGACAAAGAATACAGCCTTCCTTCAACCCGGTAAAAATAGAAAAAAATCGTGTAGATACGAGGTTCTTCGACATTATCACCAATATGAAACAGCGGAAATCCTGTATGAAAAAAACTCCTGACCGTATGTTCTGGTCAGGAGTTTTTTTCATGTTTTTCTTCCATTCTATCAGAATCAGGCAATACTAAATCGCGAATGCTGACCCGGCCCGTCCGATTCGTATCGAGGAATTTGACTCGTGCATCCCTTGGGACTCCTGTATCATCCTGGATAAATCCGATCACGATACAGCGTCGATCACGATGTTTTTTCTTCAGTACGTTCACCGGCTGTACAACATATTCCTTGCCCAACTCAATCTTCACCGCATAATGCTTCTCGTCATTAATATATGTATTGACCATGCAAGCGGTAACCTTTCCGCGCCGGTCGGTAAAAAAATCAATATAACTCGACGTCACAGCGCCTTCCCTCGCTCTCTGCCTATTCTCTTTACAGTTCTTTTTACCCGTTTTCTGCATATAGATAATTCTATAAGACCATAATATATGATTTACAATAGATATTTCCACATCTTTTTACACTGTATAAAAGTTATAAAACAAATATTTATTAGCAATGAGCAAAAAGAGCCCTTTCCGGGGGCTCAAGGCAGAAGGTTGGAGCAGACAACAGGCACCGTTATTCCATACTCTCGAAATGTCCGACAATCTCGCCGTTCTCGTAGCTCTTCAGCGTATCACGATAAAGAATTAAATTATTATCCTTAAGAAAAGATGTGAATTCTTCCTCGGAAAGCCGGCCGGTTAGCGTTTCGTTCTGCATCGTAAACGAAGCGCGCCCTCCTTTTACCGCATCAAAATACATCATGCCGGAGCAGGAAGGCTGCAATTTCACTTGAATCATAAAAAAAGCCCCTCCTTCACCGTTATTTTGTCCATACGGGAACAAAATATGTGAAGGAGGGGCCTCCTTATTCTTTACGCACAAATTGTAATGAAAAACTTTCTTTCCGGTTGGGGCTCCAATCCACCGTGACGGTAAACGTGCTCGATTCATCTGTCAACGCGCACCCGCTGCAGTCGGTATGATAGACGATGCCAGTTTTGTTGTTCATGTCGTTTTCACGGCCGCTCACCTCTTCCGTAAGTCCGGTCAGACGATACCGTATGTTATAGACAGAATCGATATCAGCCGATTTGTAGGAGAGGCGCAGAACTTGCTTTTCTTTCTCTGTCCCCTGCGTATGCACGGTCATCAGGATCGCCTTCCAATTGTCGGATTGACCAACGTATACAAGCGTTTCTTGCTCCTCGCTGCATCCGGTGAGCAGGCTGGCGCATAGAAGAAACGGGGCTAATCGTATCATCCGCTTGCCCGCTTTTTTTACTGCCCGTATCACAGACTCATAACTTCCTGCGCGATTTTGATGTTTTGCGCGCCTTCTTTTTTCTTCTCGGCTGCGCATACTTTCGCTTCGTCGAGCGTATCGAACGATTCGACTTTTCTGTACAGGAATCCGAAATCGGTCATCGCGTCATAAATCACCATGTACATCAGATCCATCCCCCATCTTTTCGGCTTAGCGGTAGCTGACCGCCTCTTTCGCCGCTTCTTCACGGCCTTCCTTTCGCTCAAAAAACTCTTCGTAAATCGCACGCACGGCTTTTTCTTCATCGACCGCTTTGACGCCGAACATCATGCTCACCTCGGATGAGCCCTGGTTGATCATCTCAATGTTGACATGCGCCCGTGCCAGCGCGCCTGCTGCCCGGGCCGTCGTTCCGACATTGTGACGCATGCCTTCGCCTACGATCATAATCATGGACATGTCACGCTCGAACACGATATCATCCACCGCCAGCTCAGTGCGGATACGTTCGGTGATGCGTCGTTCCATCTCAGCGTCAATCTTGTCGTCTTTTAAAATGACAGAAATATCGTCAATCCCGGACGGAATGTGCTCATACGACAGATGCTCATCTTCAAGGATATGCAGCAGGCGGCGGCCGAAACCAATCTCGCGGTTCATTAAATATTTGCTTACATAAATACTGCAGAATCCGTTTGCGCTCGCGATGCCAACCACCGGGTTGCCGTTGCCTTCCCGCTCAAATACGATCATGGTGCCCGGTGCGGACGGATTGTTCGTATTCTTGATGCAGACCGGAATGCCGGCCCGAAACGCCGGAATCAGGGCTTCATCGTGGAAGACCGAAAAACCGGCGTACGATAATTCACGCATTTCACGGTAGGTAAGCTCCTGAATCGGCTGCGGATTGTCCACTATGTTCGGATTGGCTGAAAACACGGAGTCAACATCGGTAAAGTTCTCATACAGATCCGCCTTTACTGCAGCGGCGAGAATGGAGCCTGTGATGTCAGAGCCGCCGCGCGAGAACGTCACGATCTCTCCGGACGGTGAAAAGCCGAAGAAACCGGGGAAGATCAGAATGCCTTCCTGCTCACGAAGCGTCTTTAAATTTTCATACGATTCCGGCAGCACCTGGGCGTTGCCGTGCTCGTCGCTTACAAACAGACCCGCATCCTTCGGATTCACATAGCTTGCTTGTACGCCCTGACTTTGCAGGTAGCGGGCCACGACCTTGGCATTGTTATCTTCTCCGCTCGCCTTAAGCGCATCCATAAACATCTCCGGCTTGCTGCGGTCAAGCTCAAGCCGCCCGCGCAGGTCTGCCTCGATAACATGTACAATTTCTTCTGACAGGCCAAGCCCGCAAGCAATATCCCGATACCGGGCCACAACGGCTGCAAGTTCCGCTTCGGCTTCGCCTTCCGCGAGATAACGCTCCGCCAACGCGATGAGTAAATCCGTTACTTTCGTGTCATTCTTGTCGCGTTTACCAGGTGCCGATACGACGATAAGTCTGCGTTCTGTGTCAGCAAGAACGATATCGCACACTTTTTTAATCTGCGCGGCACTGGCCAGGGATGTACCTCCAAATTTTGCTACTTTCATCTCTCTACCCCTCACTTCTGTGTTCCAAGGCTGTCAAAACACGGCTTTTTCTATTTTCCGAATACTCATATATTATACTTTTGTGACAAAAAAGAAAATACCCGGAGGCTTTTTGCCTTTATAATTTGCCTTTATAATTGTTTACGGCTGAAGATGAACTCGCCCCGAAGAGCCTGTCCGGCCAGCGTGTCCGCCTCCTTATTCTCTGCACGCCCGACCGGTTCATAACGCGGCTTCAAGCCCAGCTCTGCAAGTTTTGCTTCGATACGGTCCAGCCATCTGTTTTCCCGTTCTTCAAACACCGGCCATTCTCCGGAGAGCTGGCTTAGCACCACCTGTGAATCACCCCGGAACACAACCGGCAGATGATGCGCACCGAGCGTCTCAAGCTCACGCAACGCAAGCCAGAACGCCGCATACTCGGCATCGTTGTTCGATTCAATAGACTCGACTGCCTCGTTTTTTCGGATGCGGTACGGCTTGCCGTTTTGTTCGAAATAAAGGACGGCGCCAAGTCCGGCCACACGGTATTCCTTATTGTATCCGCCGTCAAAATAGACGACAATGTTGTGCGGCTCGGTTTCAATTTCCTTCACCAGCTTCTCAAGCTCTTTTTTCGTCCAGCGTTCTCCGTCCTCATCATGGAAAGTGAGCGTCTCCACTCGCCCGGTCTTCTCGATGTCCTTGGCAAGCCGTAACGCTTCTTGCGCTGTCATCATCTGTGAGGTGAATGTCGTGCGCTTTTTTGTACCCTGCGCTTTATATTCCCATACGATGCTGACCTCCATTGCATCACCCCTCCTCCTGTTATGCGTGAAATCGATGTACAAAAATCCCGCCTGAGTACGACGGGATTTTTGGCTTTCTATTATTTTACGTAGCGCAGATACTGTTTGCGTGTGTTCATGTACCGTTTGAAAATCTCCGAGATTTCTTCAAGCGTGTCCCAATCTAAGATTTCATCCGCGTCTTCTTCCACGCGTACAATTTCTTTGTCAGTCAGCGACATGATCTTATGCTTGAGCATATCGCCTGCCGTCCGGTACTGTTCTTCATTTTCATGGTATCCGGCCAGATCCACATATTCTCCTTCTGTTCCCGGAATTTCCAGTAGATAAACATCCTCACTCATCACGACCATAACCGGTTTTCCATTCTGATCCAGAAAATCTTTAGCAATAACAACGACGCCTTCACCTGTCTCAAGCACATCCCAATCGGCATAGTTCTCAGCCAATTCGGTATCCAGCACCTGGCTGTACCGTGCCCGCAGCATTTCTTGCAGTATGTCGCGCATCTCTTCCGCTTCCTCACGGGTTTTGAAATACACTTCGTTTCCGTTCTCAATAAAACCGCCGTGCTCAAGCGCGACGTCCCGGTAACTTGTACCAAGCAATTTATCAATATTATCATTGCGGAGAAGACCTTCTCTTGCATTGACTGATACGAGATGATATGTAACTTCTTTTAATGAATCGACATACCTGTTCACTTTTACCGTGATTTCCATCCATAAACCTCCTAAAAATGCTGCCTCGTAAAATCCATCCAAATATAGCTCACACTGCATTTTACCATTTTCTGCGCCGTTGTTTCAAATGCCAGTACTCGTATTTTTCACAGAAAACGATCATGGTTTTTCAGCCGCAACCCCGACATG
>NZ_DFMZ01000124.1:0-10191 GCF_002375825.1 Aneurinibacillus sp. UBA3580 | reverse complement strand
CCGGATCAAAGCCGATCCATTCCGGGCTGGTCAGGAATTCCCATGCCCACAAAATTGCTTCTTCTTTAAAGTAATCTCCGATAGAAAAATTACCCAGCATTTCGAAAAACGTATGGTGACGTGCGGTTTTTCCCACGTTCTCGATGTCATTGGTGCGGATCGATTTCTGTGAGTTGGTGATACGCGGGTTCTCCGGAATCACGCGTCCGTCAAAGTACTTCTTCAGCGTGGCAACCCCGCTGTTAATCCAGAGCAGCGAAGCGTCGTCAATCGGAATCAGCGGTGCGCTCGGCTCAATTTTATGACCTTTGCTGACGAAGAAATCCAGGTATTTCTGACGAATTTCAGCGGCTGACATGCGTTTCATTGTGAATGTATCCCTCCATAGTTACGGTATAGATATACAAAAGGCAAGAAGTAAGAAAGGAAGATACAAATGTAGACAAAGACGAATGTCTTTTTCTTTCGACTACACCCTCTTACCCCTTTTATTCTCTAAAACTAAAAAAGCTCTCAATCCCAGAATTTCTCCAGGGACGAGAGCTTGTCTTCTCACGCGGTACCACCCTGCTTACCCGCATATCAGACCAGACGTACGGGTCGCCTTGTTTTTGAGGATAACGGACAGCATGTGCCCGGCAGGGTTTATAAAGTCCTGCTCTCAGGAGTAGCGTTCGACGACTCTTCTCGTGAAGATCCTCTCAACCTCGGAATCTTCTCTCTGTACGAGGGCTGCCGCCTACTTATTCCTTCAACGAGTTCATGGTAATGAAGTTGTTTGCAGCACTACTTATTATACAGATTTACCATCTTTACTGTCAATTACTCCTCACTTTGCCATTCCGGTTTCCGTACTATATGGATGATGATATGCTGCACGACCACCTTCAGGCTGGCCACAATCGGAACTGCGAGAATCAATCCCGCAATACCGGCAATCTCCCCTCCGATCATGACCGATAAGATGATCAGCAGAGGGTGCATATGCAACGATTTGCCGACAATCAGCGGTGATACGATATTGCCTTCAAGAACCTGAATGATGGCATTGATAATCAGCGCATACAGCGCCATCTTCCATGATACGGTCAGCGCGAACAGAATAGCAGGCGCAGCGCCGAATACAGGGCCAATATAGGGAATGATGTTGGTAATCGCGACGAAGAAGGCGAATACAATCGCGTACGGCAGGCCGATAAAGAAATACCCGGCATACGCCAGCGCTCCGACTATGCCGCAGACAATAAGCTGGCCGCGGACATAATGACCAAGCGCCGTATCAATATCATGCAGCATGCGGCGCACGGTCGGACGGTGTTTGCCCGGCACAAGCAGGAGCGCCCCCTTCTGCATCGGTTTCATATCTTTCAGCATGTAAAATACGATAAACGGAATGAGCAGGACAAGTAGAATTTTTTCTACCCAACCATCCATGCCGGTAAATAGGCCGTTCACGTAGTTCGTCATTGCCAGCTCCATCTGCTGGATGCTGGTCGTAAGTCCGCCGTGCAGCGAAAACGGCGTCCTTGCCTGCTGAATGCGCATCCGACCAATCCAATCGCGGTATGTGCCGGCAAGCTCAGGAAATTTTGCTGAAAGCTCCTTGTACTCCCGCACCAGTATCGGTCCGGCATTCATAACGAGGAAAATAAGAAATAAAAAGAACAGCGTATAAATAAGGAAAACCGCCAGACCGCGCGGAAAATGGCGGTCAGTCAAAAATTTTACGACCGGATTCAGCAGGTACGCGAAAATGAGAGCAAAGAAGAACGGTGTCAGTACCTTCTTTACGATTTCGATAAATCCGACAAAAAAAACACTCACCTTTCCAAGCAAAAAAACAATTAATAAAACCATCAGCAGTACGGCTAGGAAATATAGCCAATTTGTTCTTGTGATTTTTTCCATTGTGTTCACATCCGCCCATGTGTAACATTTCTGTTTATAGTATGTACCAAAAAAAAAAACAACATGGATGGTACTGTCTCCCATCTATAAGGGAGGATTTCCCTTCTTTAAAGTCGAAATTGTTTAATAAAGGAGGGAAAGTATGAATGTAATTGAATATAATGGAAAGCGTCCAGTGATTGCAGACGGAGTTTTTATTGCACCTACCGCCGTCATCATCGGCGACGTAACGATTGAAGAGGGCAGCAGCATTTGGTTTGGCGCCGTGCTGCGCGGCGATTTCGGTTCGATCCACGTCGGCAAGCATACCAGCATTCAAGATAACTGCGTGGTGCATGTGACCAATGAAGGAACATACATCGGCGATCATAATACCATTGGCCACGGGGCGATTATTCATAGCTGCCGCATCGGCAATCGGAACGTCATCGGCATGAATGCGGTCATTCTCGACGGAGCGGTTATAGAGGACGAATGTATGGTGGCTGCAGGCAGCGTTGTTTCTAATAATATGGTAATTCCGGGCCGTCACCTGGCTGCTGGAGTCCCGGCCAAGGTAAAGAAAGAGTTGGAAGGCCAATCTTTGTGGTGGGTACAGGAGAGCTCTAAGGAGTACAGCAAACTTCTGGAAAGTTATGAAGAGATTTATTTGTATAAGAAATAACAAAAAAGTAGGTGAAGGAAACAAAAATTCCTTCACCTATTTTTTATATATTCTTTCTTTTTTAACCGAAATTTTATAATCCATTAATATTTATCTAAAACTCACCCTGTATGATAAATGCATACTAGTACGAAAGTTCCTAAAAAAGGGGAATGAAAGATGTTCATGATAAATGAGCAAGGCTATAGAATCATAACACTCGAGGGTGAAATTCACTACGCGAATTCACGACAAATCTCTAAAGATTTGCTCGCCTGTATCACTGAAGAACAGGATCGGTACATTCTCGACGTCTCCCGCCTGACAAGCGTAGACAGCACAGGCCTGGCCGTTCTCTTCTCTTTCTGCAAAAAATGTCATCTGGAAGGAAAAGAAAGCAAACTGGTCGCAGGCAATACATCCTGGTACAAACTGCTTCACTTCTCGAAGCTGGACCGGGTTTTATCTATCTATCCGGATGTGTCTGCCGCTCTCTCTGCAAGCAATTCAGAACAGGGCACCGGTTTCTCTATCCTTGAATATTAAGGCGGAAACAATATGAAAAAGCGCATGACGCTCCAGAAGCGATTAATGTTATTACTTACCGTAGTGATTGTCGGTGCATTTGCGACACTATACTTCTTCGTGGATCGCAGCGTCACCCAATCTCTGCGTGAAGCCGCACTGCGCGGCATGGATCAGGCGTCTGCTGAGGCTGCCATTCTCGTGGACAAGGACCTTTCGGACAAGCAACGCTCATTGTTCCAATTGGCGCAGTTTCCGGTTATCAAGGCCATTGACTCACGTCCCGATCGCGCCTTTGAGGCCGGACGCTTTCTTACGTCGATTACACGCAACCAGCCAGAGTATGAAGCCCTGTATATCGTTCTTCCTGAAGGACGCATTATCGCCGGATCGAACGGTTACCTGATCGGTCAAACATTTCCTGAGCAGACGGTACTGGATGCGGTACGAAATGCCGGGAAAGGCACGGTTAGCGATGTGCTGCAGGGGGAAGACGGACAGCCTTTGTTTTATTTGGCCGAGCCGATTAACGACGGACGAAGTTTCCTGATTGCCGCAATGAAACTCGATGCCATCGGTGCACACATCGCCCAGGTCAAAATGGGGGAAACCGGTTATGCCTATCTAGTTGATAAAAACGGATTGATTTTAGCCCATCCTGTAAAAAAATACGTAGCAAAGCTGAACATTGCTAAAGAAAGCTTCGGTCCTTCGATGCTTCAGGCTAAAAAGGGACAGGCCGAATACATATTTGAAGGAAAACAAAAATTAACGTCCTTCCATCCGGTCCAGCAAACCGGCTGGATCGTAGCTATTACAATAGATAGCAAAGAAGCGTACGCGGCCATCTGGCAGAC
The DNA here is from genome assembly GCF_002375825.1 of Aneurinibacillus sp. UBA3580. Lineage (NCBI taxonomy): Bacteria > Bacillati > Bacillota > Bacilli > Caryophanales > Paenibacillaceae > Aneurinibacillus > Aneurinibacillus sp. UBA3580. The sequence continues at coordinate 6,258 of NZ_DFMZ01000124.1, read as the reverse complement.
CCGTTACGTTATTCTGGGAGTTTCACTCGTTTCTTTCTTGATTCTTATTACCATTCTTTCCGTGCTGATGAAACGAACGCTGGTACGGCCGATTCACCATGTACAGAAGAGTTTTCACATTGCAGCACAGGGCGACTTAACTGTACAGGCCACTGTAGAACGGGAAGACGAGCTAGGACAATTGGCGCTCGGCTTTAACCGGATGACCGGCGACCTGCGCAGTCTGGTGGCTACCATGCAGCACTCGGCAGAAGAAGTATCTTCCACTTCCGAACAGTTAGCTGCTACGTCCGAAGAAGCAGGAGCATCTGCCTCACAGATAGCTCATACGGTACGGCAGATTGCGGAAAACATCGGCGAGCAAGCGGAAGCCATCTCACTGGTTCACAGGGAAATGAACGAAACGCACGAGAAAGTCAACACGACCACCCTTGCTGCTTCACAGGCGCTGAATGTTGCCGAAGAGACACGACAGGCGGCCAAAGAAGGCATGGAGGCGGTCGCAGAGGCGATTCATCATCTGGATACAGTCTCACAGACCGTCATCTTCGCAACGGAAACCATTCAGAAATTGGGGAAACGTTCGGAGGAAATCGGCAACATTGTTCATGTTATCTCGGCCATCTCTGATCAGACCAATCTGCTGGCTCTCAACGCCGCAATCGAAGCGGCCAGAGCCGGACATCACGGCAGAGGTTTCGCAGTCGTGGCCGAAGAAGTGCGTAAATTGGCAGAAGAGGCTTCAAGAGCCTCGCACGAAATCGTAGATCTGGTGACACACGTGCAGAATGAGACGTCTGTAACCGTACGCTCAATGGAGATGAATGTCGAGCAGGTACAGCGGCAGATTGCGATGATTCATCAGGGCGGAAGCGCACTCGAAAATATTGTGAAGAAAACGGAACAGACGAAAAAAGAAATGGAAAAAATTGATCAAATGCAGGAAGAAATCCAGCACCTGGTTGAAAATCTCCACGAGCGCATTCGATTCATCGCTACCGTTAGCCGGGAAACGTCTGACGGCTTACGCGAAGTCTCGGCTTCCGTTCAAGAACAGAGTCAGGCGGCCGAAGAAATGTCTCTCAGTATTGAAACACTGTCACAGCTTGCCACCAAAACCCATCAGGAAACGCTGAAGTTCAAAATATAGGGAAGTAAAACGAGAAATGCAAAAAAAGCAGCTGTCGGTTTCCCGACGGCTGCCCGAGGTTTCTCGTTTTGTTTTCTGCCGGGTCTACCGCGCCATTCTGCGCAGCACCCGTCTGCCGAAACCGGCCATATAACGCGGGGGAATGTTCAGCATACCGGTAATGCCAATATTGCGCAATATGCGTTTTCCCAGGCGAACGGCCCGTTCCGTGCGGCTCTGCCTGGGCCGCACCATCCGGACGAGCCCGAGCGCGGCAATGATAACCGCTCCCATCCAAAAAGAAAGCTTCACCGCATCCATCTCCTTACATGTTGGTTTCGAAAGGCGGTGGGCAATCGTCAAAAAACAAATCGTTCAGCGAATGTAAAGTTCCGTCCTCTTCCACCTGAAAGACAGACGACACTTTGTTCCCTGAAGCCGTGAACTCAATACAGCAGTTCCAGCAATAGTACTGGTTTGTACCGATTTTGCCGATGTCTTTCGACTGGCAGTTCGGGCAATTCATCATTATTTTTTCCTCCCTGTACGTGACAGGGCCATTCTACTCCGGTGTGGAGACAATGACCGCGTCCTCACCCATTTTTAAACATTCCGTGCTGCGAATAACGGCGCGACCGTCGATAATATCCGACAGAATTCCGTTAGACAACTCATACCCTACTATCTTGCCCGATTCCACATGAAAGTAAACATCTTCCACAAACCCCAGATGCTCACCTTCCTTTGTAACGAACGCTTTGCCCTGTACAGGAGTAGAACCGGTCTGGATGCCCGTCCAGCCGGAAGGAAAAGACGAAGAGGAAAACGATACAATTGCCCGCTGCCCGGCTATCGTTACACAATCCGTACCTATTGCGCAAACCGCTTCCACCGGGATATACTTTCCCTGCTTAAGGAAGCTTGTCTCCCTCAGCAGAATCCCGGTTAATTGTCTCTGTTCATTGAACAGAAGATCATGGACATAGCCCACCTCTCTGCCCCGCTTAAGTTCAATGATGGGAAGTCCAATGACGTCACGTACCCGCCGCAAGACGATCATCTCCTTCCATATCCTTTAGTATAGGGCAAACAGATAAGGCTATGCTGTCTAAAGGATGCCAGGTCTTCCTTTCCTTACTTCCGCATCTCCTGCCTCTCCCCATTTTTTGCTAAGCTTACCCGTCTTTCCTTGAAAGAATACGGGCGATACGTCCGGCCGCTTCCCGCACCTGTTCCACAGTATTTCCGTATCCGAAGCTAAAACGAATGGCGGACTCAAGTCTTTCTGGCGGAAGATGCATGGCGCGCAGCACATGTGAAATCTCAAGGGAACCCGAGGTGCAGGCCGACCCGCTCGCGGCGGCAATGCCTGCCAAATCGAGGTGCATCAGCATGGCGTCCGTTTTCATACCGGGAAAGCTGACATTTAGAATATGCGGCATATAAAGTTCGGGATGACCGTTGACGACATAGTCAATCCCCTGCTCTTTCCACGTATCAAGCATTACAGTGCGTAGCTTCTCATACTGGGCACGGCGCTCTTCCCGCGTCTCTTCTGCCAGCTCGGCCGCACGGGCGAATCCGGCAATGCCGGGCACATTCTCTGTGCCGGCGCGGCGCTTCTTCTCTTGATTGCCCCCATACAGATGCGGCTCAATTTTAATGCCGCGCCGAACATATAACGCACCGATGCCTTTCGGTCCGTTGATTTTGTGCGCCGAAACTGATAGCAGATCGATGTGCAGTCGTTTTACATCCACATCCTCAATGCCGAATGCCTGCACGGCATCTGTATGAAAATAAATCCCGCGATCCTGCGCTATTTTTCCAATCTTGCCGACATGCTGCAGCGTTCCAACCTCGTTGTTGCCAAACATGATGCTGATAAGCACCGTATCGGGGCGGATCGCCTGTTCAACATCTTCTATAGAGACACGCCCCGTTTCGTCTACAGGCAAATACGTTACCTCGTATCCAATCGCTTCCAAACGTTTGCACGTATGCAGTACTGCATGGTGTTCAATCTGGCTGGTAATCAAATGCTTGCCTCTATCACGGTTTGCTTCCATAACCCCAAGCAGCGCCATATTGTCGGCCTCAGTGCCGCCGCTTGTAAAAATAACCTCGCCCGGTGCAGCGCCCAGACAGCGGGCGATAACCGACCGCGCTTCATCCACTATATGCCGCGTCCGCTGGCCGAAGCGGTGCATACTCGATGGGTTGCCGTGCAGTTCCCGGTAGTACGGTAGCATCGCTTCGAGCACTTCTGGATGGACCGGGGTAGTAGCCGCGTGATCCAGGTAAATTTCCTGCATGTTCTTCTGCTCCTTACCGCTGTTGAAATATTTAGATATAAAACATGTACGAGTCTGCTTGTCCTTCGTCTTTATACGTAATCAAGTCCTGTAATGTAGTGGAATCAAGCACTTCGCTAATGCTGTCACGAATGCGCATCCACAAATCGCGTTTTGCCGGATCTTCCTCTTCCTCGAATTCTACCGGGCTAATCGGCCCTTCCAGCACGCGGATCACATCGCCTGCGGTGATTTCTTCGGGTGTGCGGGCCAGGATATACCCGCCGTAGGCACCGCGAATACTCTTAACCAGACCGGCATTGCGCAGCGGGGCCACCAACTGTTCAAGGTAATGCTCCGACAGGTCATGCTTTTGTGCGATAGCCTTTAGCGACATTTGTCCTTCGCCGTACCGTCTGGCCAGCTCCATCATAATCGTCAAGCCGTAACGGCCTTTGGTTGATATCTTCAAACAAATCCCCTCATCTTTCTATTTGTCTTTTCGTACTGTTCGCAAATAATCTTTTATGTGACGTTCATAGCCGATCTCTTTTGGTCGGTAGAACGTCTCGGTGACACCTTCAGGCAAATACTGCTGTTCAACATACGAATGCGGATAATCGTGCGGGTATAGATACCCTTCTCCGTGTCCAAGTTTCTCGGCGCCTTTGTAATGCATATCCCGCAAATGCAGTGGAACAGCACCGTGTCCATGCTGCCGCACGTATTTCAACGCCTGGTTGATGCCCACGTAAGCGGCGTTGCTTTTTGGAGCGGATGCCAGGTACGTGGTGGCATGCGCTAGTGGAATGCGGCCTTCAGGCATTCCCACCAGCTCAAGTGCCTGGAAAGCGGAAACTGCAACCTGCAGCGCGCGCGGATCGCCGTTTCCGATATCTTCTGATGCCGCAATAATAAGACGCCTTGCGATAAAACGCGGGTCTTCACCAGCGTCAATCATACGTGCCAGCCAGTACAGCGCCGCATCCGGATCTGAACCGCGAATCGACTTAATATAGGCAGAAATTGTGTCATAATGATTATCCCCGGTTTTGTCATATCGTACTGCACGCCGTTGAATGGAATCAACTGCCACATCCAGCGTAATATGTACCTGTCCGCTCTTATCTCGCGGCGTGGTGGCTACAGCCAATTCCAGCGCATTCAACAGACGCCGGCTGTCCCCTTCCGCATAGCGGATCAAATGGCTGCGCGCTTCTTCGTCAATAACCACCGGCAGCTCTCCGTAGCCAAGCTCTTTGTCTTCAAGCGCCCTGTCGATGACCCGATTCAACTCTTCATCCGTAAGAGAATGCAGTTGAAACAATTGGGAGCGGGACAGCAATGCCGCATTGACCTCAAAGAACGGATTTTCCGTCGTAGCTCCGATTAGCCGAATGGTTCCGTCTTCCACATACGGTAACAGTGCATCCTGTTGAGATTTGTTGAAGCGGTGAATCTCATCGACAAACAGCGTCGTTCCCTGTCCATACATCTCACGGCGCTGCCTGGCTTCTTCCACAACGCGGCGGATATCAGCCACTCCCGCCGTTACCGCATTTATGTCGGTAAAATGCGTTTTGGTTGTACGGGCGATAATACGGGCCAGCGTCGTCTTCCCGGTACCCGGTGGTCCATGAAAAATAAGAGAAGAAATCCGGTCAGCTTCAATTGCGCGGCGCAGTAGCTTCCCCTGGCCAAGAATGTGCGTCTGGCCGACAAATTCGTCCAGCGTGCGCGGCCGCATTCGGTCTGCAAGCGGCTGGTGTCTGCTTTGTCCACGCTCCTTCTCTTCCTCATGGGCGTAGGAGAACAAATCCATATGCCGTACCCCTCCTCATTCCCGTGTACGTTCCTAAATCCTATTAATTATAGTAAAAAAATAAATATACGTAAAGGATGCCACCTGACAAGCGGCATCCTCTCCATCTATTTCTAATCGTCCCTTAATACTTCGATACCCGCTTTTTCCAGGAGATCGCGCACAATCACGCTTGTCATAATCAAGCCGGCGACCGAAGGAACAAACGCCACACTGGCCGGCGGGCGCGTCGCTTTGCGAATCGGAGAATCGGGATTTTGCACAACTTCCTGTAGCACCTCTTCGCGGGCAAGAATCGGTGTCTCTGTAGAATAGACGACCTTGACTCCCTTCTTGATGCCTTTCTTTCGCAATTCGCGGCGCAGCACCTTGGCAATCGGATCATACGATGTCTCAAACAAATCCGCTACCTGGAAGCGTGTCGGGTCGAGCTTGTTGGCCGCGCCCATGCTACTGATAAGCGGAATGCCACGTTCGCGGCACTGCAGGATGAGGTGCAGTTTGGCAGATATCGTATCCATTGCATCCGCTACATAATCAAGTTCGTGTTCGAAGAGCTGCTCATACGTTTCTTCGTTATAAAACATCTTCAACGTTACAACTTCGCATTCCGGGTTGATCGTCGCAATGCGCTGCTTCATGATTTCAACCTTCTGCTGTCCGACCGTTTCTAGCGTCGCCGGAAGCTGACGGTTACAGTTTGTAATATCTACATCGTCTTTGTCGATAAGCACAAGTTTGCCGATGCCGGTCCGGGCAAGCGATTCAACGGTGAACGATCCTACGCCACCGACGCCGAGTACGGCAACCGTGCTGTTTTTGAACATTTCAATACCCTCGCGGCCGACCGCAAGTTCTGTGCGTGAGAATTGGTGCAGCATAACAATCTCCTTTTTCTGTGAAAATCATGAGAAAAGAAGGAAGGGAAAGAGGAAATAAGATCCGGGGAAGAAAAAGGCGTTCGCCTTTTTCACCATTGAAATCATACTCTCGTTCTTTTCTCTCTTTTCCTT
>NZ_DFMZ01000126.1:31803-39349 GCF_002375825.1 Aneurinibacillus sp. UBA3580 | reverse complement strand
TGCCAGGAATGCCACCAGCGTCCGGCTACGCTGCATTTCACTAAAATCGTGAATGGCGAAAAGAACGAATTCCATCTTTGTGAAGTGTGTGCCCAGGAAAAAGGCGACATGTTCCCGGGTGGCATGAACCACTTCTCTATTCACCATCTATTGTCCGGCCTGTTGAACAACGCTGAGCCAAGCACCAGTCCGTTCAAGGTGCAGCAGGAGGCACCGCTGCGTTGTGATACATGCGGGCTTACATATTCCCAGTTCAGCAAGAGCGGACGCTTCGGCTGCAGCAATTGTTATAAGGCGTTCGGGGAGAAGTTGGACCCGCTGTTCCGACGCGTGCATGGCAATACACATCATAGCGGCAAGGTACCGGAGCGCTCGGGCGGCACAATCAAGCTGAAAAAAGAAGTATCCCAGTTAAAAAATGAGCTAAGAAAACGCGTCGAACAGGAAGAATTCGAAGAAGCAGCAAAGATTCGTGATCAAATCCGCGATTTAGAGCGTCAAATCGCAGATTTGTAGGAGGGGAAATGCATGTCTTTCCAGAAGTTTATAACAAACGCAGTAAGCGAATGGATGAATGGCGACGGTCTGGACGCTGACATTGCGATCAGCAGCAGGGTACGGCTAGCGAGAAACCTGCGCGATCAGCCGTTTCCGATGCTGGCGACCGATTCGCAGCTTGACCAGGTTATCGCGCAAGTTGAGCAGGCGATGGAAGATGAAGCGTTTAAGAGACAGGGGCATTTTGAAATGATTCGCATGGACGCGCTGACTCCTTTGCAGAAGCGCGTACTAATGGAAAAGCATCTTATTAGCCCGAATCTTCTGGCAGACTCTCGAAAAGGCGCTGTCATTCTTAGCGAGAATGAAGCGGTTAGCATCATGGTGAACGAAGAGGATCACCTGCGCATTCAATGCTTGTTTTCCGGGCTGCAGTTGAAAGAGGCATGGGAAGCCGCCGACCGGATCGATGACATCTTCGAGAAGCATATCAACTTCGCGTTTGACGAACGGCGCGGCTTCCTCACCAGTTGTCCCACCAATGTGGGAACAGGAATCCGTGCCTCGGTTATGATGCATCTGCCAGGACTTGTAATGACCCAACAGATTAATCACATTTTATCTGCTATCAATCAGCTTGGTTTGGTGGTAAGAGGGCTTTACGGAGAGGGAAGTGAAGCAATAGGGAACTTATTCCAGGTTTCCAACCAGGTAACGCTTGGACAATCTGAAGAAGAGATTATTGAGAACCTTACCAGTGTAACCCGGCAAATTATCGAAAGAGAACGTGAAGCACGCCATAGTTTAATGCATAATCATCGACTTCAATTGGAAAACAGGGTATGTCGTTCATACGGCATATTGACGAATGCGCGCATTATCGAGTCGAAAGAAGCGGCTGAACGTTTATCTGATGTGCGTCTCGGTATTGACCTTGAAATTATCAAAGGAATACCGCTCAGCGTCATGAACGAATTGATGGTAATGACGCAGCCGGGATTTCTGCAGCAGTATGCGGGTCAAGAGTTGACTGCCGATTCCCGCGATGAACGCCGGGCACGGCTTATCCGGGAGCGTTTGCAGTCGACGATGGAATCATAATAGCCTGTCTTTTATTATACTAACGGAGGTGCTTGTTTTATGATGTTTGGTCGTTTTACGGAAAGAGCTCAAAAAGTCTTGGCTCTTGCCCAGGAAGAAGCCGTTCGCTTAGGTCATAAGAATATCGGCACCGAACACATTCTCCTCGGCCTGATTCGCGAAGGAGATGGCATTGCAGCAAAAGCCCTGCAGGCGCTGGGCCTTGGCCTCGATAAAATTCAGGGTGAAGTAGAGTCATTAATCGGCCGTGGCGGTGAGCAGCCAAGCAACATTAACTATACACCGCGCGCCAAAAAAGTGATTGAACTGTCCATGGATGAAGCAAGAAAGCTGGGTCATACCTACGTAGGAACCGAGCATATTCTTCTTGGTCTAATCCGCGAGGGAGAAGGCGTAGCAGCCCGCGTACTTAACAACTTGGGCGTAAGCCTTAACAAAGCGCGTCAACAGGTATTGCAACTGCTTGGCAGCAGTGAAGCGATGTCTTCGCATCAGCAAAGCTCAAACAGTGCGGCAATCAATACTCCGACGCTTGACAGTCTGGCTCGTGACCTGACAGCAGTAGCGCGTGATGGCGGCCTTGACCCTGTTATCGGGCGTGCCAAAGAAATCGAGCGTGTCATCCAGGTACTTAGCCGCCGGACGAAGAACAACCCGGTCCTTATCGGTGAGCCGGGTGTCGGTAAGACAGCGGTTGTCGAAGGGCTGGCACAGCGTATTATTAATAACGAGATTCCCGAAACGCTGCGTAACAAACGTGTAATGACACTCGATATGGGTACAGTAGTAGCCGGAACGAAATACCGCGGTGAATTTGAGGACCGTCTCAAGAAAATCATGGATGAAATTCGTCAAGCCGGCAATATCATTCTGTTCATCGACGAGCTGCACACACTTATCGGTGCAGGGGGTGCAGAGGGGGCGATTGACGCTTCCAATATCCTGAAGCCGTCCCTGGCTCGTGGGGAACTGCAGTGTATCGGTGCCACCACACTTGATGAATATCGCAAGTATATCGAGAAGGATGCGGCGCTCGAACGTCGTTTTCAACCGATCCAGGTCGATGAGCCATCTACGGAAGAAGCGGTGCAAATTCTGTTTGGTCTGCGTGACCGCTACGAGGCGCACCATCGCGTAAATATTACGGACGAGGCGATTCGTCAGGCGGTACAGCTGTCAGACCGCTATATCTCTGACCGCTTTCTACCGGATAAAGCCATTGACTTGATTGATGAAGCGGCATCGAAAGTACGCCTGCAGTCCTACACCATTCCGCCGAACTTGAAAGAGCTTGAGCAGAAGCTCGAAGAAGTACGGAAGGAAAAAGATGCAGCCGTGCAAAGCCAGGAATTTGAAAAAGCGGCTTCCATGCGCGACAAAGAGCAAAAGTTACGTGAAGAACTGGATAGGACGAAAAATGAATGGCAGGAAAAACAAGGTCAAACTGACTCTGAAGTCACTCCTGAAGATATTGCTTCCGTTGTAGCGAGCTGGACCGGCATCCCGGTTGTCAAGCTAAAAGAAGAAGAAACGGAGCGCCTGTTGAAGATGGAAGAAATTCTTCATAAGCGCGTTATCGGCCAGGAAGATGCGGTAAAATCCATCTCCCGCGCCGTGCGCCGTGCTCGCGCCGGACTGAAAGATCCGAAGCGTCCGATTGGGTCCTTTATCTTCCTTGGACCGACTGGTGTAGGTAAAACCGAGTTGGCCCGTGCGCTGGCGGAAGCGCTGTTCGGTGAAGAAGACGCGATGATTCGCATCGACATGTCTGAGTATATGGAGAAGCACTCTACGTCTCGTCTTGTTGGTGCCCCTCCGGGATATGTGGGGTTCGATGAAGGTGGTCAGTTAACTGAGAAAGTACGCCGCAAGCCGTACTCCGTTATTCTCCTGGATGAGATTGAGAAGGCGCATCCGGAAGTATTTAACATATTGCTGCAGGTCCTTGAAGATGGTCGTTTGACTGACTCTAAAGGACGCACGGTTGACTTCCGCAATACGGTTATCATCATGACGTCCAATGTAGGTGCGGACCTTATCAAGAAGAATACCAGCCTGGGCTTTACAACGCCGGACAGCTCGAAGCACTATGATGACATGAAAGACCGTGTATTGAGCGAATTGAAGCGCAGCTTCCGACCAGAGTTCCTGAACCGGATCGACGAGTTAATTGTCTTCCATTCCTTAGACGAAACACACATTGCAGAGATCGTAATGCTGATGTCCGAGGAGCTGCGTAAACGCCTGAACGAGCAGGAAATTGACTTCATTCTCACTGAAGATGCGAAGAAATTCCTGGCAAAAGAAGGCTTCGACCCGGCATTCGGTGCTCGTCCGCTGCGTCGTGCCATTCAGCGCCACATTGAAGATCGCCTCTCCGAAGAGCTGTTGACCGGTGGCATCAAGAAAGGCGACACAGTGAAAATTGATGTCGTAGAAGGCGAGCTGAAAGTTGAAAAAGCCAAAGAAGGCGAAGAATCTGTTTCAAAGTAATGGTAAATACAGCACGAAAGCATAGATAATGAGAAAAAGGCTCTCCCAGAGAAAGCAACCTTTGCTTGGGAGAGCCTTTTTTATAAAATAGAGAAAGTGTAAAGGAAATGGGCGACAAAGCAGGAAAACGATATAATCAACAAGAAAATATGTTAAGGAAGAAGAGAAGATAGGCATGGCAAAATATAAATCCAAATATGTATGTCAAGAGTGCGGATACGAATCCCCGAAATGGATGGGAAAATGCCCGGGATGTGCCAAGTGGAATACAATGGTAGAAGAGCTGGAAGAGAGGGCGAAACCGGGTGATGCGGCACGCCGGGGTGTGTCTACGGCTGCCAGCCATCTGGCCCCTATCACGGCTATTGTGGGAGAAGATGAACCTCGTTTGACGACGAATATTAGCGAATTAAACCGTGTGCTTGGCGGCGGAGTAGTACCCGGCTCCCTTGTTCTTGTAGGAGGAGACCCGGGAATTGGCAAGTCAACACTTCTATTGCAGGCATCACAGGAGCTGGCAAGCAATAATAATAAAGTATTATATATTTCCGGTGAGGAATCGACGAAGCAGATTAAGCTGCGTGCCGAACGGTTAGGTGCGAGCAGCCCGAATCTATATGTGCTGGCGGAAACCGATTTGTTTTTACTTGAACAGCAGATACTGCAGTTTATGCCGGCAGTGGTCATTCTTGACTCCATTCAAACGGTGTTTCACCCGGATGTTACTTCTGCACCGGGAAGTGTGGCTCAGGTAAGGGAGTGTACTGCGCACCTTATGCGGTTGGCAAAAACAAAAGATATCGCTATCCTTATTGTTGGACACGTCACTAAGCAGGGAGCGATTGCCGGTCCGCGCCTCCTGGAACATATGGTGGATTCCGTATTGTACTTTGAGGGAGAACGCCATAACACATACCGAATCCTGAGAGCGGTAAAAAACCGTTTCGGCTCCACCAACGAAATCGGTATTTTTGAGATGGCGGAAGCCGGTTTAAAGGAAGTGATCAACCCCTCAGAGATGTTTCTATCCGAGCGCTCGCTAGGCGTAGCCGGTTCCACTGTCGTGGCCAGCATGGAAGGGACCCGGCCTGTATTGGTTGAACTGCAGGCGCTGGTAACGCCGACCGGTTTTGCAACTCCGCGTCGGATGGCAACAGGCGTTGATCACAATCGAATCGCCATGATTATGGCAGTGCTGGAGAAGCGTGTAGGCCTGCTTCTTCAGAATCAGGATGCTTATGTGAACGTAGCGGGTGGTGTGCGTCTCGATGAGCCGGCGATCGATCTGGCTGTGGCGGTTAGCCTGGCGTCGAGTTTTCGGGATAAGCAGACCCATCCGTATGACGTAGTCATTGGTGAAGTGGGATTAACCGGAGAGGTTCGAGGGGTTTCCCGCATTGAGCAGCGCGTAAAAGAAGCGCAAAAATTAGGGTTTAAACGTGTAATCATTCCCGCCAAGAATGTAACGGGCTGGGAGCATCCAAAAGGCATTAAAGTAGTCGGGGTGCAAACGGTTTCGGAAGCGCTGCGGGAAGCGTTGGGAGGATAATATGGCAACGGACAACAAGCGTGAACAGTTTATTAGCGATGTACTGCGCTTCGTCTCGCCGGGGACGCCGCTGCGGGAAGGGTTGGAGAACGTCCTGCGGGCGAAGACAGGTGCCCTCATCGTCATTGGAAACACACCAGCGGTGCAGACGATTGTAGACGGAGGTTTTTCGATTAATTGTGATTTGACGCCTGCCCATCTTTATGAATTGGCGAAAATGGATGGAGCTATTATTCTGAGTGAGGATGCAAAGAAAATTTTATACGCTAATACACAGCTAATCCCCGATTCTTCCATACCGTCCACGGAAACGGGGATCAGGCATAGAACGGCGGAACGGGTAGCGAGACAGACAGGTCAGCTAGTCATCTCCATTTCGCAGCGGCGCAACGTAATTACGCTGTACCGGGGCCCTTACCGTTATTCTCTTAAAGATATCGGCGTGATTCTAACCAAAGCAAATCAAGCGATTCAAACGCTGGAGAAGTATAAGTCCGTACTGGATCAGGCACTGACAAATCTGGGGGCTTTGGAATTCGAAGAGCTTGTAACGCTCCATGAAGTGGCGCTCGTTGTGCAGCGGATTGAAATGGTTTTACGCATTAAGTCAGAAATCCTTAAATATATTAATGAACTAGGGACGGAAGGACGTCTCATCAGTATGCAGATGGAAGAACTCGTATCAAACATCGAGGATGACGCTTACTTGCTAATCAAGGACTATTGCCGTCTCGGTGATGAAACCGATCCGGAAGAGGTACTGGCCCAACTGCATAAGCTATCGGCGGATGAATTGCTTGAGTCGGTTAATATTCTTAAGACTCTGGGATATACACCAAGCGCGAACCTGAACGATGAACCCGTCTTCCCTCGCGGCTACCGAATTCTCAGCAAAATTCCGCGTCTTCCGGCTTCGATTGTCAGCAATCTTATTGAAGAATTCTCCAGTCTGCCGCAGGTAATGATGGCTACCATTGAAGAGCTGGATGAAGTGGAGGGAATAGGCGAGGTGCGGGCCCGTGCCATTAAGGAAGGACTGAAGCGGATACAGGAGCAGGTGTTCATTGACAGGCACATTTAGTTCGGCATACAATAAAATAATTGTTCAGGGGCCTATGCCATTTAGAAACAGACAGGTCCTGACGATGGGAGGAGACTGTTTCATCATTAAAGAAACAGTACCAGGGAGGTAAAAGAGCTAGAATGATAGCGAAAATGATTCCGAACTTATTTACAATAGGCAACTTGTTTCTAGGTGTTATTGCGATGTTGCTGGCGTTTCGTGATGAGCCGATTTATTTGAGCTATGCGGCGATCATGGTTATTATCGGTATGGTATTGGACGGACTGGACGGACGCCTGGCCCGTATGCTAAATGCACAGAGCGATTTTGGTAAAGAGTTGGATTCACTCTCAGATATTGTAACGTTTGGCGTAGCGCCTGCTTTGATTATGTATGTGGTGCTGCTTGAGAACATGGGGTGGGCCGGTATTCTGCTTACAGGCCTGTTTCCGATTTGCGGCGCTTTGCGCCTTGCTCGTTTCAATTCGGCAACCAGAGGCAATACAGGCTATTTCGTCGGTTTGCCCATTACGGCTGCGGGTGGCGTGCTGGCTACGCTGGCATTGTATCACAATGCGTTTCCACCGGTATATCTTGTGCTGATCATGCTTGGACTGTCCTACTTGATGGTTAGTAACATTAAATATCCTAACTTCAAAAAAGTGGGAATTCCTCGTTCTGCATATTGGGTCACTCCCATTATCGTTATCATTGTGGCGGTTATGGCCATGCGTTTTCCGGCACAGTTCCCGATGATTGTATTTATTCCTCTCGTTTTTTACGCACTGTATGGCGTGAAGAAGAATATTGACCGGATGGTGCGGAGGCGCCGCCACCGGAAT
>NZ_DFMZ01000126.1:31444-31693 GCF_002375825.1 Aneurinibacillus sp. UBA3580 | reverse complement strand
CACCGGAATGCCGAAGAGGAGATTACGAATTCATAGTAAAGATCGGAGTCTATCTCCGGTCTTTTTTTGATCATATAAAATTAATTTGACATATTTGTTGACATGTTTGTTTTTTATGTGATATGATTATTAATTTTAAATGTTGACAAAAACAGAATGCTGTGATATGGTGAACTTGGATACTCTGTTGGGGGTGGGTTTGTTGTTTCGAATTGGCGATAAGGTTGTTTATCCAATGCATGGAGCAGG
>NZ_DFMZ01000126.1:24166-31350 GCF_002375825.1 Aneurinibacillus sp. UBA3580 | reverse complement strand
GTTTATCCAATGCATGGAGCAGGTATCATCGAAGCCATTGAAGAGAAGGAGATTCTTGGTGAGAAACAGCAGTACTATATTATGAAGATGCCGGTCGGCAATATGCAGATCATGATCCCGATGGGAAAAGTGTCGAAACTTGGTATTCGTCAGGTAGTAGATATGGCGGCACTTGAGAGAGTGATGGAAATTTTGCGACGTGAAGAAGATGACCTGAGCATCAGCTGGAACCGCAGGTATCGTAAGAACATGGAGAAGATGCGGACGGGTGACATTTACGAAGTTGCTGGCGTTGTTCGTGAATTAATGCACAGAGAGAAAGAAAAAGGACTATCGACGGGCGAGCGTAAGATGCTTGATAACGCTCGACAAATTTTGCTGAGTGAATTGGTGCTCGTCAAAAATATTGATGAAGAGCAGGCGACTGACCTGTTAGAGCAGGTAGTCAATAGTTAGAGGGGAAAAGCTTCTCTAAGAGAAGCTTTTCTCTTTTCTTTCCATGTAACTTTTTGCTCCGTGTTTACGTAAGAGAAATAGAAAGCAAATTTTGGCAAACTGTTTTGCTTTCGAGCGTTTTTTATTTGGTAGATATGACTATAATGAAATATGAATCATTTTGAGGAGGTGAATGTATGGTCAGAAGAATTATTCAGTTGTTTTTCCTCCTGGTTGGTGCAGGATTGGGATATCAATTTGGCCCCGACCTGTTGGAATTGCTGAATTCGCTTATCTATATCGGGGCAGTGCCAGGTGTGGAGTATATTAGCGCGGTGCTTGGTGCAGTGCTATTCTTTTTCATTACCTCTTGGCCGACAGAATATATTGTGAAGACGATTAAACGCAGTGAAGAGACGCTAATTAAGCTTCCGATTACGGATGTGCTGTTTGGAGCTATGGGGCTTATTATTGGACTTATTGTGGCGTTTTTGCTTTTTCTTCCTATCAATAGCATTCCCATTCCGATCGTGGCGCGATTGCTCCCGCTGCTTATTTCTGTTTTGTGCGGTTACATTGGTTTTCAGGTAGGTCTGCGCAAACGCGATGAAATTATGTCGGTTTTTTCTATCGGTCGCTTTAAAAGTGACAAGAAGAAAGAGGAAAAACAAGAAGTAAACCAAGTTCCTTATAAAATTCTTGATACAAGCGTAATTATCGACGGACGAATTGCGGACATTTGTAAAACGGGCTTCATCGAAGGCGCACTTGTCATTCCGGAATTCGTCCTTGAAGAGTTGCAGCATATCGCTGATTCTTCCGATGCGCTAAAGCGTAATCGTGGGCGTCGCGGGCTTGACATTTTAAACAAGATTCAAAAAGAATTAAAGGTAAAGGTTATTATCACGGATCAGGACTTTGATGAAATTAGCGAAGTGGACAGCAAGCTGGTTAAGCTGGCCAAAGTGATGAAAGGGAAAGTCGTGACGAACGATTTTAACTTAAATAAAGTATGTGAATTGCAGGGTGTCTCCGTTTTAAATATTAACGATTTGGCGAATGCGGTCAAACCGGTGGTTCTGCCGGGGGAAGAGCTGCATGTGCAGGTAATTAAAGATGGTAAAGAAAATGGTCAGGGCGTGGCATATCTCGATGATGGCACGATGATCGTGGTAGAAGGCGGACGCGAATACATCGGTTCATTTTTGGACGTCATTGTCACAAGCGTGCTGCAGACGTCGGCCGGACGAATGATTTTCGCCAAGCCGAAGCTAATGGAAAAAGCGCTGTAGGAAATGAGTGAATGAAGTGAATATAGGTGTAGTCATTGCAGCCGCAGGGCAAGGAAAACGCATGGGCGGACCGGTGAAAAAGCAGTTCATTGAACTGGCCGGAAAACCGGTGCTGCTCCATACGCTTGACCTGTTTGTCGGACTGGAATATGTGAAGGAAATTGTCGTTGTAACAGCGGAGGAAGATGTAGAGCGCACGCGCAAGCTGCTCGCGGCGTATCCGCAGGCTCTGGTAATCCCGGGGGGAGCGGAGCGTCAGGACAGCGTATACCTGGGGATTACGGCACTCTCTTCTTCCGACTATGTCATGATCCATGACGGTGCCCGGCCGTTTCTTTCCTGTTCGACGCTTGAGAAGTTGGTCGATGCGGTGCGTGTGAAGCGCGCTGCCATTCTGGCTGTACCCGTGAAGGATACGATCAAGCGGACGGACGAGACGGGAGTTGTGATGGACACACCGCCAAGGAAAAGCTTGTGGGCTGTACAAACGCCACAGGCTTTTGCTTTGTCCGATATTCTTGCTGCCCATGAACAGGCGCGAAAGGATGGTTTTCTGGGCACGGACGATGCGTCGCTGGTGGAGAGAATCGGACGGGCGGTGCATGTTGTAGAAGGAGAATATACGAATATTAAGCTGACTACGCCGGAGGACATTGTGTTCGGCGAAGCGATTTTGAAGTGGAGAAGGGAGAGGGAGCAATGATTCGGGTAGGACAGGGATTTGATGTTCATCAGTTGGTAGAAGGCCGCAAACTCATCATCGGCGGTGTGGAGATCCCTTATGAGAAAGGGCTTCTTGGGCATTCGGATGCGGATGTGCTGTTGCATGCGATTACTGATGCCATTCTGGGGGCGTTGGGTTTTGGTGATATCGGAAAGCATTTTCCGGATACGGACGCCGCATTCAAAGATGCAGATAGTCAAGTGCTGCTGCGCGATGTCTGGAAGATGGTAAAAGAAAAAGGATATACTATCGGCAATGTGGACGCAACCATTATTGCCCAGCGGCCAAAAATGGCGCCGCATATAGAGCAAATGCGCGAGACAATTGCTGCTTGCGTCGAAACGGAAACAGAGCGGATTAATGTGAAAGCCACCACAACGGAGAAGCTCGGCTTTACAGGCAGGGGCGAAGGAATCGCAGCCATGGCTGTTGTATTGTTACAAAAAGTAGGCTTATAATAGATGAAGCGAAAAAACTGAAGGATGGTGGCAGTTCATGTCGAAAAAAGTCCGCGTACGGTTTGCACCGAGTCCAACCGGACATTTACATATTGGAGGCGCCCGCTCGGCGCTGTTTAACTATCTGTTTGCCCGTCACCACGGCGGTGATTTTATTGTCCGCATTGAAGATACGGATCGGAAGCGAAATGTGGAAGATGCGGAAGCAAAATTAATCGAGAGTCTGCGCTGGTTTGGCACGGAGTGGGACGAAAGCATTGACAAGGACGGCGGTGTCGGTCCCTATCGTTCCATGGACAGGCTGGATATTTATCAGAAATACATTGACCAACTGGTAGCGGAAGGAAAAGCGTATCCTTGCTACTGTACGGAAGAAGAACTGACTGCGGAACGTGAGGCGCAGAAAGCGAGAGGCGAGACGCCCCGCTATGCGGGAACATGCCGCAATCTGACTCCGGAACAAATTGAAGTCTATGAAGCGGAAGGCCGCAAAGCTTCCATTCGTTTCCGTGTTCAGGAAAATCGTGAATATACCGTGCATGATCACATCCGTGGTGAAGTCACATTCGAATCGAACGGGATCGGCGATTTTGTCATTTGTCGTCCGGATGGTATCCCAACATATAACTTTGCAGTTGTTATTGACGATGCTTTAATGAAGATTACGCACGTCATCCGCGGTGAAGAGCATTTGTCCAATACACCGCGCCAGTTGATGATTTATGAAGCGCTCGGTTTTGAAGCGCCTGAATTTGCGCATGTTGCGTTAATCCTGAATCCGGACGGCAAGAAGATGAGCAAACGGGACGAGTCCATTATTCAATTTATGGAACAATACCGGGAGCTGGGTTATTTGCCGGAGGCTCTCATGAATTTTCTCGTGCTTCTCGGATGGTCTCCGGAAGAAGAGCAGGAGATATTCACGCGTGAGGAGCTTATTGAGAAGTTCTCGTTAAGCCGTGTCTCCAAGTCACCTGCCATCTTCGACGTTCATAAGCTAAACTGGATGAACAATTATTACATCAAGCAGACACCGGTGGAGCGAATTGCTGAACTCTGTATTTCGCATATGCAAAGCGCAGGGCAGCTTCCGCAGGAATTGAGTGATGAGCAGCGTATATGGGCAGAGAGATTGGTAGCCCTGTATCAGGAACAGCTGCATTATGCGGCAGAAATCGTGGAGTTGGCCGCGTCCTTCTTCGAAAACGAAGTAAAATACGATGAAGAAGCAAAAACTGTGCTGGCCGAAGAACAGGTGCCGGACGTAATGAAGGCTTTCTATGAAGAGCTGGCGGCACTTGATGAATATACCGCTGACACAATTAAAGGTGCGTTAAAAGCCGTGCAGAAGTCGACCGGACAAAAAGGTAAGAAATTATTCATGCCGGTTCGTGTGGCGGTTACCGGATTTACCCACGGCAGAGATCTGAACGAGACGTTGTTTCTGCTGGGACGCGAAACCGTAATGCAGCGAGTGGCGAATGTAGCTAATCACTATGAACAGATTGTAAAATAATACGACAAAATCCAATATTCAACGGCAAAGAGCGGAAGAAGTACGAAAAAGAAAGAGAGCACCAGAGAAGGCCGCCGGTACAGAATAGCTGTACCGTGCTGGAAGCGGCCCTGTTCTCCGTTTTCGGAAATGCATCCGTGAGCCGGGCTTCCGAACACCTTATATGTCAGTAGGAAGCTCCGTTTCCCGCGTTACCGGTAGCAAAGAGCATCCTGCTTTTACGGATTCAAGCAGGATGAAGCAGAGTGGAACCGCGGAAATCATCGACCGTCTCTGCAGCCGAAGACTGGCTGTAGAGGCTTTTTTTTTGAAAAAAAGGAGTGAAAAGATGCTTAAAACACTGCGGGAAGATGTTGGTGCGGTTATGGAACGGGACCCGGCGGCGCGCAGTACATTAGAGGTCATACTTACGTACTCCGGATTGCATGCGATCTGGTTTTACCGTGTAAGCCATGGCCTATGGAATAGAAAGTTTTATACTTTAGCAAGGATGGTATCCCAGTTTGGTCGATGGTTGACAGGAATTGAGATTCATCCGGGAGCGAAGATCGGCAAGGGGCTGTTTATTGACCATGGAATGGGTGTCGTTATCGGAGAAACGTGTGAAATCGGCGATAATGTAACGCTCTATCAGGGAGTGACTCTGGGCGGCACCGGTAAAGAAAAAGGCAAGCGCCATCCGACTATCGGCAATAACGTCCTTATCGCTTCTGGGGCCAAAGTGCTTGGTTCGATGACGATCGGTGATAACTCCAAAATCGGTGCTGGTTCAGTCGTGTTGCAGGAAGTGCCCCCAAACTCGACTGTCGTCGGTATTCCGGGCCGGATTGTCATACAGGACGGCATACGTGTAGGGCAAGACTTGGATCAGGTGAATCTGCCTGACCCGATTGGTGAAGTTATGCGTTCGATGCAGCGCGAGATTGACATGCTTAGACAGGAAGTAAAACAATTGAAGGAGAGTCGACAGTCCGATGAGCAATATTAAAATATATAATACGCTAACACGCAAAAAAGAAGAGTTTGTTCCTCTTGAGCCGGGTAAGGTAAAAATGTACGTGTGTGGGCCTACGGTCTATAACTTCATTCATATTGGAAATGCCCGTCCGCCGATTGTGTTTGATGTGGTTCGCCGTTATTTCATGTATCGCGGATACGATGTAACCTATGTTCAAAATTTCACTGATGTGGACGACAAAATCATAAAAAAAGCCAACGAGAGCGGCATGAGCGTCGAGGAAGTGGCGGAAAAGTTCATTGCCTCTTTTGTAGAGGACGTACGTGCGCTTGGTGTCAAAGAAGCTGATATTCATCCGAAAGTCACCGAGCATATTCCGGAAATTATCTTCTTTATCGAAGGATTGATCGAGAAGGGGCATGCGTATGTAGCAGGTGGAGACGTGTATTTCCGTACGGCTTCATTCCCGGAGTACGGGAAGCTGTCGCATCAGAATATTGAAGAACTGCAGGCGGGAGCGCGTATCGAGGTCAATGACAAGAAAGAGAATCCGCTTGATTTCGTGCTGTGGAAAGGTGCGAAGCCAGGGGAAATCTACTGGGAGAGTCCATGGGGCAAAGGGCGTCCGGGCTGGCATATTGAGTGTTCGGCGATGTCGCACAAATATTTGGGTGACACGTTTGACATTCATGGCGGCGGGCATGATCTGACCTTCCCGCACCATGAAAACGAAATTGCGCAATCGGAATGTTTAACAGGTCATCCGATGGCGAAATATTGGATGCATAATGGATATATTAACATCGAAAATGAAAAAATGTCCAAGTCACTCGGTAACTTCATCCTTGTAAAGGACGTGCGGGAAAAATATTCACCGCGTGTTGTCCGTTTCTTTATGCTGAGCGCCCATTACCGTAATCCTATCAACTTCAGCGATGAACTGCTGCAGCAGGCGGCAAACAGTCTGGGGCGCATAGATACATGTGTTCGCAATCTGAAACATCATCTCATTTCCGCAGCCAATGAAGTCACAACAGAAGAAGAAAAACAGCGGTTGGATGCATTCCGTAAGCGGTTTATCGAAGAGATGAATAATGACTTTAATACGGCAGATGCGATTACAGTACTGTTTGATATCGTGCGTGAAGTCAATCAGTTCATGGCGGGGAGCGCAGTGAAGAAAGAATTAGCGGAAGCTTATTTATCCCTGTTTGCCGAATTAGGCGATGTATTGGGTATTTCTTTTGGTGAAGCTGAAGCGTCCGTAACGGGTCCGTCTGACGAAGAAATCAATGCGTTAATTGAAGAGAGAACGCTAGCACGGAAAGAGAAAAATTTCGCCCGCGCCGATGAAATCCGCAACCATCTGCAGGAGATGGGAATTGTGCTGGAAGATACGCCGCAGGGCATACGATGGCATCGAAAATAAGCCGGGAGAAGGAGCGGCTATGAAGCAGGACAAACTAATAAGAGATCCGAAGCAGATGAATGCGCTCACGCTTGCTTATATGGGCGATGCAGTATTGGAGGTTCGTGTACGCCAGCATTTAATTGCAGCGGGGGAAGTCAAACCGAACCTGCTGCAACGTGCTGCGGTACGCTATGTGTCGGCTAAGGCACAGGCAGGTATTGTAAGCGGAATTTGGGAGCGATTGACGGAAGAAGAACAGGCAGTACTGAGACGGGGCCGGAACGCCAAATCGGCGACCATGCCAAAGAATGCGCGGGTGGCTGATTATCGCCTTAGCACCGGGTTTGAAGCGTTGCTTGGCTTTTTGTATTTGACCGGACAGGAAGAGCG
>NZ_DFMZ01000126.1:0-24054 GCF_002375825.1 Aneurinibacillus sp. UBA3580 | reverse complement strand
AGAGCGGTTGGACGAGATTTTATCGTATTCGCTCGACTGGGTGGAGAAAACGAATGAATAAAAAGGAGTTTGCCATGAGTGAATATATTGTTGGGAAGAATCCCGTTCTTGAAGCGCTGCGCTCAGGACGCTCAATCAATAAAATATGGATTGCCGAAGGCTCGCAAAAAGGGGTAACCGGCCAGGTTATGGCGCTGGCAAAAGAAGCGGGAGTAACGATTCAAATCGTGCCGCGCAAGAAGCTGGATCAGGCTGCCGCAGGAGAGAGTCATCAAGGTATTCTCGCCTATATTGCTGCTTACGACTATGTAGAAGTAGATGAAATTCTTGCCCGGGCAGAGACCTCCGGAGAACCGCCATTTCTTGTCATTTTGGATGAAATAGAGGACCCGCATAATCTTGGCTCTATTCTTCGGACAGCAGATGCCACAGGTGTACACGGTGTTATCATTCCAAAACGTCGCTCGGCCGGCTTAACATCTACAGTGGCTAAAGCATCGGCCGGGGCCATTGAATATGTCCCGGTCGCTCGTGTAGCAAATCTGGCGCGTACCATTGAAGATTTGAAAGAGCGCAATATTTGGGTTGTAGGAACGGACGCTTCCGGAGCAGAAGAATTTCGTGAAGCGCGGCTTGATATGGGCATTGCACTCGTCATTGGGAGTGAAGGCAAAGGCATGAGCCGCCTGATTGAAAAGAAATGTGATTTTACGGTTAAACTTCCGATGATTGGACATGTGACATCGTTGAATGCATCCGTCGCTGGAGCCTTGTTGATGTATGAAGTCTACCGCCAGCGTCATCCGTTAGCCAAGTAAGGGCGGAGCGGCATGGAAGAGATACTGATAGTGGATGGCTACAATGTCATCGGGGATTGGAAGAGACTGAAGGAAAAAAAGAAAATCAGCCTGGAAGAAGCGCGGGATGATTTGCTCGGTTGGCTTGCGGATTACCAGGGATTCACCGGGACGCGTGTTATTGTTGTGTTTGACGCACATAATGTCAAAGGCAAAGGAAAAAAAATGCGTGAACACCGTCTGGACATTCGCTATACGAAAGAAAAGGAAACGGCCGACGAATGCATCGAAAGGCTCGTATTCGAGTTATCTAATCGCCATCGTCAGATTTATGTAGCGACCTCGGATTATACAGAGCAGCGGGTAACATTCGGATATGGCGCTTTACGCAAATCAGCCCGCGAACTCTGGTTGGAGATGAAGCGGGTGAACCGTGACATTAGTGAGAAAGTACGGGAGACGAAGCAGCAGCCCAGAGGAAGAGGTCTTGAACTGAGCGACGAAATTAAAAAAAAATTCGAAAAGTGGCGTCGTGGGGACAGGTGATTTTATTGACGGTAAAAGGTTACATAATATATAATGGCTTTATCTAATGCATAACGGCAGGTCGGAGGGATGATGTTTGGCTGCAGACCATACCCGCTATGAAGCTCTATATGATGAGGACATTGTGGATCTTGTACGGTTAGGAGACAGCGACGCGCTGGAATACCTAATTAATAAGTATAAGAATTTTGTGCGCTCGAAAGCCCGTTCGTATTTTTTAATCGGTGCCGATCGTGAAGATATTGTGCAGGAAGGTATGATTGGGCTGTACAAATCGATTCGGGACTTTAAAGGAGATAAGCTTGCCTCCTTTAAAGCGTTTGCTGAATTGTGTATTACGCGCCAGATTATTACTGCGATCAAAACAGCCACCCGACAGAAACATATTCCTCTTAATTCCTATGTCTCATTGGACAAGCCCATTTATGATGAAGATTCGGATCGTACTTTGCTGGATATTATCTGCGGGACACGGGTGACGGACCCGGAAGAGTTGATTATCAACCAGGAAGAGTATGATGACATTGAAGACAAAATCAGCGAAATTCTGAGTGATTTAGAACAACAGGTGTTGCTTCTGTATTTGGACGGACGTTCGTACCAAGAAATTGCGGTTGACTTGCGTCGTCATGTAAAATCGATTGATAATGCTCTCCAACGAGTAAAACGTAAGCTTGAAAAATATTTGGAAGTTCGTGAAGTTTCTCAAGTGTAATAGAAGACAGATGAAGACAGGGCAAAAGCCCTGTTTTTATTTTTTTCAAAAACGATCTTAAATTATCAAAAAAGTTTGACGAAATATAATATATAAGTCATTTATCATGGTATAATAGTTTGAATTCGTTGATTTCTTAGAGAGGGGGAGAAGGATGAGAGCAAGAAGTCTTAAAATTAAATTGTTAGCAGTTATTATTCCGATTATTATGATAGCGCTTTCTTTTGTGGCCTGGCTGAATCATAATAAGGCCAAAGAATTTCTGGAAAGCAGCTTTCAGGAACGGGCGTTTATTCAGCTTGAATTGCTAAATAACAAAGTAACCGACTGGTTGGTGCAGCAGAAGGACCGCGTCACGAATATAGCTTCGAGCATGGATATCCGAAGCATGAATAAAGATATGCAGCTTTCCTATTTAAAATCCAAACTAAAAGAATATCAGGGATATGAGATGTTTTTTATTGCCGATTTACAGGGGAAGGCATTTACGACGGCAGGTCAAAAGGTGGATGTAGGTAACCGTCCATACTTTAAGCGGGTGACCAGTGGAGATTTCTATGCCATTTCCGACCCCCTTATCTCGCGGGCTTCCGGTAAATTGGTGGTGGTTATCGCAAGTCCGATTTATAATCAACAAAATCAACTCAGCGGTATGTTAGGCGCGACCGTTCCGCTTACCACGATGAACGAGATTGTCGTCAGTCAAAAGATCGGAGAGACCGGGTATGCGTATATGGTGCAGCGGGACGGCCTGGTTATCAGCTATCCGCAGCAAGAGGAAATTCTAAAACTTAATGTTCTCAAGTTGAACATTCCATCACTCAAGGAAGGTATTGAGCAGGCGTTTGTTGGTAAGACTGGATACAAAAGATATACCTATAAAGGCGTGGATAAATATGCGTTCTTTTCACAGGTATCGACCACAGGCTGGGTAGTTGCCATTACGGCTCCGGTCAAGGAAGCATCCAGTCAACTAGATTATCTGGCGAAATTATCATTCGTGACCGCCAGCGTCGTCCTTGTGTTTGCGGTTATTATTCTTATTGTATTTTCCTCGCGTTTCGTGCGTCCGATTCGCCATCTGAGCGAGTTGACGGCCATGATTGCAGCGGGCGACTTAACGGTGAAAACGCCAAACCGCAGCAATGATGAAGTAGGAGTGCTTAGCCGTAACTTTAACCAGATGGTTGAAAGTGTTCATATGCTATTGCTTGAAATCAAGGAAGCTTCCCAAAAAATGCGAAAATCTTCAGAAGTTCTTACATTGGCCAGCCAGGAGACAACACACTCTGCGGAGCAGGTAGCGGTGACGATTAACGATCTGGCGGAAGGCGCCGGAGATATTGCCCACTCTATTCAATCGGCAAACATGGAGGTTGCGCTCGTCAATGAAAGTCTGCAGCAAATCTCCGTTTATGCCGATGAAATGAACCGAACGTTTATCGCGACCAACGAATTGACGGAAGAAGGCGAGAAGGCAGTGCAGGCGGCCATGGATAAAATGGAAGAGATTCAACGAATGGTAGACAGTGCGTCCGAAGTCGTACAGAAGCTTGGTGAACGTTCTGAAGAAATCGGGCAGATTGTTAGTCTGATAACCGGGATTGCTTCACAGACGAACCTGCTCGCGCTGAACGCCAGCATCGAAGCGGCACGTGCCGGTGAAGCGGGCCGAGGCTTTGCGATCGTGGCGGATGAAGTCCGCAAGCTTGCGGAAGCGACGGATAAAGCGGCAGGCAATATTTCACGGATTGTGCAGGAGAACAAGCGGGAGACGCACGAAGCAATTGATTCGATTCTGCGCGGACACGACGTGATTATCGAAGGACGGGAAATGGTGCACCACACCGGTGATTCGTTTGGTAAAATTCATGAGCATATTAAGCTTGTGGGTGAGAGGAGCGCGTATATTACTTCATCTATTAAAGTGGCGGAAGAGAATGCCCGCAAAGTGTTGGAACAGATGGAGCGCGTCTCAGCGATTACGGAAGAAGCGTCCGCAGGCTCTGAGGAAGTGGCGGCGGTCAGCGAGCAGCAGGCAGCGGCCGCACAGCAGTTGTCAAATGATGCGGCTAATATGGCTCGTCTATCTGATCAGATGGAAAGCTTGGTGGCGCGATTTAAGATGTAGAAGTAGATGTCAAAATTTTTGTTTGACACCTATTTTCCACTGTGATAAAGTATTTGAGGTAGCCGTGTGCAAACACGGTTTTACTTGATGCAAAATTAACTATGAAAAGCCGATAACGGCTAATAATGTGGGAGGTGTAACATCATGCGGGTAACTGTAACGTTAGCGTGCACCGAGTGCAAACAACGCAACTATACCACAACGAAAAACAAACGTAAGCAAACGGAACGCATCGAGATGAAGAAATACTGCAAATTCTGCAATGATCATACTCTTCATCGTGAAACTCGCTAATGTATTGTAAGAGTTCGATTTTATTGGGGGTGCGTTATGAGTTTTGTTGATAAACTCAAACGCGGACCGGCCTTTTTGAAGGAAGCCTGGACCGAACTGAAGAAAGTGACATGGCCGACCCGTAAAGAACTGGTTTCTTACACGACGGTCGTGCTGGTAACGGTGACGCTCATCGCAATCTTCTTCTTAGTAATCGACTTAGGTATTTCTCAACTTCTCGAATTTATATTGAAGACCGGGAAATAATGATGGGGGGGTAAGGACACCTGTTTGTCCTCGAATCATGGAAAAACACTGGTATGTAGTTCACACTTATTCAGGATACGAGAATAAGGTGAAAACAAATCTGGAAAAGCGCGTCGAGTCAATGGGAATGGAAGATAAAATCTTCCGCGTGCTGATTCCTACCGAAGAGGAAACCGAAGAACGCGACGGTAAGAAAAAAGTCGTAACGAAAAAGGTTTTTCCGGGGTACGTGCTCGTCGAGATGGTAATGACCGACGATTCCTGGTATGTGGTACGTAATACGCCGGGTGTGACCGGGTTCGTTGGCTCTGCAGGTGCGGGTTCGAAACCGACTCCTTTACTTCCTGAAGAAGTGACTTCGATTATGAAGCAGATGGGCATGGAAGAATCTGTGCACCGTGTCGACTTTGAGCTGAAAGAAATGGTGAAGGTTAAAGAAGGTCCGTTCGCCAACATGGTTGGTTTGGTTGAAGAGATTCAACTGGACAAGCGCAAAGTCAAAGTATTGGTTGATATGTTTGGACGCGAAACGCCGGTTGAGTTGGACTTTGCTCAAGTGGCTAAGTTATAGAGCTATTGTTTCTAGGAGGTGTACCACATGGCTAAAAAAGTTATGAAAGTCGTTAAACTTCAAATCCCCGCAGGTAAAGCGAACCCGGCACCGCCGGTTGGTCCGGCTCTCGGTCAAGCTGGTGTGAATATTATGGGATTCTGTAAAGAATTCAATGCTCGTACACAAGAACAAGCAGGTCTGATTATTCCGGTTGAGATTACCGTGTTCGAAGATCGTTCGTTCACATTCATCACAAAAACTCCGCCGGCTGCAGTTCTGCTGAAAAAAGCTGCAGGAATCGAATCTGGTTCCGCTGTACCGAATAAAACAAAAGTTGCGACTGTGAAACGCGACAAAGTTCGTGAAATCGCTGAAACCAAAATGCCTGACCTGAACGCGGCAGATGTAGAAGCTGCTATGCGCATGGTTGAAGGTACTGCCCGCAGCATGGGCATCACAATCGTTGACTAATTAATTGGCTGGCTAACCAAACATGTTTCTGCCGCAGGGTTGTGTAAGTACGGAGTGTATCCGTCGACGCGCAGCCCTGTTTCGTGGGAGGCACAACCGTTAAAACCACAATTAAGGAGGAAATTAAAGTGGCGAAAAAGGGTAAGAATTACTTAGAAGCTGCAAAACTGATTGACCGCAACGTTGCTTATGAAATCGACGAAGCTCTTGAACTCGTTAAAAAAGCTTCGAAAGCTAAATTTGATGAAACTGTAGAAGTAGCATTCCGCCTGGGCGTTGACCCTCGTAAGAACGATCAACAAATCCGCGGCGCTGTTGTACTTCCGCATGGTACTGGTAAAACTTCTCGCGTGCTTGTATTTGCAAAAGGCGAAAAAGCGAAAGAAGCAGAAGCTGCAGGAGCAGATTATGTAGGCGACGAAGACTACGTAGCGAAGATTCAACAAGGTTGGTTTGAATTCGACGTAGTTGTTGCAACGCCGGACATGATGGGTACTGTAGGTAAACTGGGTCGTGTACTCGGACCGAAAGGCTTAATGCCGAACCCGAAAACTGGTACTGTAACATTTGAAGTTGAAAAAGCGGTTAAAGAAATTAAAGCAGGTAAAATCGAATACCGTACAGATAAAGCGGGTAATGTCCACGCTCCGATCGGTAAAGTATCTTTCGAAAGCGAGAAGCTTGCAGAAAACCTGCGCACGCTGATCGATACCCTGCAAAAAGCAAAACCGGCTGCCGCAAAAGGTACTTACATGAAGAATATCACTGTAAGCTCCACAATGGGTCCCGGCGTAAAAGTTGCTGTTCCTACAAAATAATGGCTTGACATAAATTCTTAGGATTGATAAGATAGCATTTGTTGATAAATGAATATGCCGTTACCGTAGACAGAAGGTGCCTGACACGGTCAGGCTTAATTTCCTTCCGAGGTGCTGATGAAGATATAGATTGATGTATCCGAAGCCTTCGCATGTCTGCGTGGGCTTTTTTCATTATAAAAGTCTCATGCTACAGGAGGTGCAAACATGTCCGTACGTGAAGAGAAAGTTCAAATCGTTAACGAAATCGTTGAGAAACTTCAAAATAGCAAAAGCACAGTCGTAACTGACTACCGTGGGCTGAACGTAGCACAAGTAACTGAGCTGCGCAAGAAGTGCCGCGAAGCTGGCGTAGAGTTTAAAGTGTACAAAAACACACTGACTCGCCGTGCGACTGCTGAAGCGGGTCTGACTGATCTGGATGCGGTATTGACTGGCCCTACAGCCATCGCATTCAGTAAGGAAGATGAAATCGCTGCTGCAAAAGTTCTCTCTGATTTCGCAAAAGCAAACGAAGCTCTTGAAATTAAGGGCGGCGTAATGGAAGGCAAAGTCCTTTCCGTTGACGAAGTGAAGGCTATCGCTAGCCTGCCGAATCGCGAAGGTCTGCTCTCTATGTTGCTTAGCGTGCTTCAAGCACCTATTCGCAACTTCGCGCTTGCTGTTAAAGCTGTCGGTGACCAAAAAGAAGGCCAAGAGGCTTAATCTACTTATTTGTTAGGAGGAAAATTACAATGAGTAAAGAACAAATCATTGAAGCGATCAAAGAAATGTCCGTTCTTGAACTGAACGATCTTGTAAAAGCAATCGAAGAAGAATTCGGCGTAACTGCAGCTGCTCCGGTAGCAGTTGTGGGTGGCGCTGCTGGCGGTGCTGCTGAAGCTGAACAAACTGAATTCACAGTTGTTCTGGCTAACGCTGGTGCTTCCAAAATCAACGTTATCAAAGTTGTTCGCGAAATCACGGGTCTTGGCCTGAAAGAAGCGAAAGCTATGGTTGACGGCGCGCCTGCAAACGTTAAAGAAGGCGTTGCTAAAGAAGAAGCTGAACAAATCAAAGCTAAGCTTGAAGAAGCTGGCGCAACTGTTGAACTTAAGTAGTTTTTAACTGCTCATAATAAGCCCGGCGTGCGATGCGCCGGGCTTTATTTTAGAGGCAGGAGGATAGAAGAATAGAAAGAAAAAGGATGCTCCTTTTTCTGCATAAATTTTAACTTCTATTTTCTTACTTCCAACATGGCCAATATGAGGAGACGCGGATGGAACATTACTATACGAATCAACCTGGAGCCGACAGTAAAGAGCAAACTTTCACGTTCGAGTTGCGAGGCAGAGAGTTTCGTTTTATTACCGATCGCGGCGTTTTTTCGAAAAATCGCATTGATTTTGGCAGTGTCCTTTTAATTGAGGCAATGGAAATCAAAGATGGGATGGACGTTCTCGATGTGGGCTGCGGGTATGGTCCGATAGGAATGGCCGCGGCAACGCTCTCCCCATCAGGTAATGTTCTTATGGTGGATGTGAATGAACGGGCTGTGTCGCTTGCGAACCGGAATATAAGCTTGAATGCAATTCAGAATGCGCAGGCGATAGTAAGCGACCGCCTTACCGCTGTACCTTCCGACCGGAAGTTTGATGTGATTCTAACCAATCCGCCGATTCGCGCCGGGAAGCAAGTGGTACACGGCATTTTCGAAGATGCGGTTCACTATCTGGTGCCGGGAGGAAGCCTTTGGATCGTTATTCAAAAAAAGCAGGGAGCCCCCTCTGCGCTTGCAAAACTGCAAGGATTGTATTCTGAAGTACGGGAAGTCGCAAAAAAGAAAGGATATTCCGTTTTTCAGGCAATAAAATCTTGAGTTGACATTGTTTTTCGCATGTGATATCGTTATTTAATGCCACTGTATATGCGAACGAGTGGATGGAAACTGCATAAAATGTCAACCTTTTTTTTGTGAAATGAAAGGAAGGTTATGAAGTAAGTATGAGAATATTATATCCGGGAAATACTGGAATAATATTAGCATCCGGTTCTTCAAATTAATAATAAAGTCTTCTCTACATACTAATAGGAAGGCTTTGTTCTTTTTTGTGCAAAAACTCGGTTTGAGAGGTGAATAAGTTGGCAGGTCATCTAATTCAGTGTGGACGTCATCGCCAGCGTCGCAGCTACGCGAGAATCAAAGAGGTAATGGAATTACCGAACCTGATTGAAATCCAACAGAAGTCATATGAATGGTTCTTAGAAGAAGGGCTTCGCGAGATGTTTCATGATATCTCGCCGATTCAAGATTTCACAGGCAATCTTGTTCTTGAATTTATTGATTACAGTTTAGGTGAACCGAAATATTCTGTCGATGAATCAAAAGAACGAGATGTAACGTATGCTGCTCCGCTGCGTGTGAAAGTTCGTCTCATTAACAAAGAAACGGGAGAAGTCAAAGAACAGGAAGTATTCATGGGTGATTTCCCGCTTATGACAGAGACGGGTACTTTCATAATCAATGGAGCTGAGAGGGTTATTGTTAGTCAGCTTGTTCGTTCTCCTAGCGTTTATTTCAGCACAAAAGTAGATAAGAATGGTAAGCAAGCTTATGCTGCAACCGTTATTCCAAACCGAGGCGCATGGCTTGAACTCGAAACCGACGCGAAGGACATTATTTATGTTCGTATCGACCGTACGAGGAAGATCCCGGTTACGGTTCTTTTGCGTGCATTAGGGTTCGGTACGGATGTAGAAATCTTGAACCTGCTCGGCGAAGACGAGTATATCAAGAATACGCTTGAGAAAGACAACACGGATTCAACTGAAAAAGCACTTATCGAAATCTATGAAAGACTGCGTCCGGGTGAGCCGCCGACTGTCGAGAATGCGAAGAGCCTGCTGATTTCTCGCTTCTTCGATCCGAAGCGATATGACCTCGCGAACGTAGGTCGCTATAAAATTAATAAGAAACTCCATATTAAGAATAGATTATACAATCAGCGTTTAGCTGAAACATTAATTGATACAAACACGGGCGAAATTATCGCAGAAGCAGGCCAAGTGATTGACCGCCGTCTGCTCGATCGTATTCTGCCGTTTCTTGAAGATAACGTTGGATTTGTAAACGTAAGACCTCGCGGTGGCGTGTTGGAAGAAGAGATTCGTCTGCAGTCTATTAATATCTTCTCCCCGACCGAAGACGGAAAAGTTATCAAAGTTACGTCGAACGGCATGATTGATAAAAAAGTTAAGCATATTACGCCGGCTGATATCATCGCGTCTATCAACTATTTCATTAATCTGCTGCATGGTATTGGCACAACGGATGATATCGACCATCTGGGTAACCGTCGTCTGCGTTCTGTAGGGGAACTTCTGCAGAATCAGTTCCGTATCGGTCTGTCCCGGATGGAGCGTGTAGTGCGTGAGCGTATGTCCATCCAGGATGCGAACGCGATTACACCGCAGGCATTGATTAACATTCGTCCGGTTATTGCGGCGATCAAAGAGTTCTTCGGAAGCTCTCAGCTCTCGCAATTTATGGACCAGACCAATCCGCTGGCTGAGCTTACACACAAGCGCCGTCTGTCTGCACTTGGACCTGGCGGTTTGACGCGTGAGCGCGCAGGCTTCGAAGTACGTGACGTTCACCATTCTCACTACGGGCGCATGTGTCCGATTGAGACTCCAGAGGGTCCAAACATTGGTCTGATTAACTCGCTGTCCTCGTATGCGCGCATTAACGAATACGGCTTCATTGAGACGCCGCGCCGCAAAGTGGACCCGGAAACGAACCGTGTAACGATGGAGATTGAATATTTGACCGCGGATGAAGAGGATGTATTCAATGTGGCGCAGGCCAATGCACCGCTGACGGAAGATGGACGTTTCGCCAATGAGATGGTCATTTGTCGCCGGAAAGGCGAAATCGTTACCGTACCGCGAGATAAGGTCGATTACATGGACGTATCGCCGAAGCAGGTTGTATCTGTTGCGACTGCAATGATTCCGTTCCTGGAAAATGACGACGCCAACCGCGCGCTAATGGGGGCGAACATGCAGCGTCAAGCTGTACCGCTGCTCGTGCCGGAAGCTCCGTTTATCGGTACAGGTATGGAGCATAAAGCTGCCAAGGACTCCGGTGTAGCCACTGTTGTTCGCCATTCGGGTGTTGTTGAACGCGTAACTGCTCGTGAAATTTGGGTGCGACGTCAAGAAGAAGTAGATGGCCGCCTGGTTATGGGTGACATTGATAAATATAAACTGCATAAGTTTGAGCGTTCTAACCAGGGAACATGCATTAACCAGCGTCCGATTATCAAAAAAGGCGAAGTGGTAAAAGCCGGGGACATTATCGCAGATGGCCCTTCCACGGAGAAGGGCGAGTTGGCTCTTGGCCGCAACGTCGTAGTTGCGTTCATGACCTGGGAAGGTTACAACTATGAGGACGCCATTTTGTTAAGTGAGAAACTCGTAAAAGAAGACGTCTATACTTCGATTCATATTGAAGAGTATGAATCGGAAGCACGCGATACGAAGCTTGGACCGGAAGAGATTACACGCGATATTCCGAACGTCGGGGAAGACGCACTGCGTAATCTTGACGAACGCGGAATTATTCGCATCGGTGCCGAAATTAAAGACGGCGATATTCTGGTAGGTAAGGTTACACCGAAGGGCGTAACAGAGCTGACGGCGGAAGAGCGCCTGCTGCATGCCATCTTCGGTGAGAAAGCGCGCGAAGTGCGCGATACATCCCTGCGCGTGCCTCACGGCGGCTCCGGTATTGTCGTCGATGTAAAAGTCTTTACCCGTGAGAATGGCGATGAACTTCCGCCGGGAGTAAATCAGCTTGTGCGCGTATATATCGCACAGAAACGGAAAATCTCCGTTGGAGATAAGATGGCCGGACGACATGGTAACAAGGGGGTTATTGCCCGTATCCTTCCGGAAGAGGATATGCCGTTCCTACCGGATGGCACACCGGTAGAGGTTGTACTGAATCCGCTGGGGGTACCGTCTCGGATGAACATTGGGCAGGCGCTCGAAGTTCATCTTGGCATGGCCGCTAAGACGCTTGGTATTCATATTGCTACGCCGGTATTTGACGGTGCGACCGAAGAAGATGTATTTGATACCTTGGAAGAGGCTGGATTAAGCCGCACAGGTAAGACGCTTCTGTATGACGGACGTACAGGAGAGCCATTTGACCGCACGGTAACTGTCGGGGTCATGTATATGATTAAACTGGCTCACATGGTTGACGATAAAATCCATGCTCGCTCTACAGGACCGTATTCTCTCGTTACCCAGCAACCGCTCGGCGGTAAAGCGCAGTTCGGCGGTCAGCGTTTCGGGGAGATGGAAGTATGGGCGCTCGAAGCATACGGTGCCGCTTATACGCTCCAAGAAATCCTCACTGTCAAATCGGATGACGTTGTGGGTCGTGTGAAGACATACGAATCCATTGTTAAAGGAGAAAATGTACCGGAACCTGGTGTACCGGAGTCCTTTAAAGTATTGATTAAAGAGCTGCAAAGTTTAGGTATGGACGTAAAAATTCTCTCCGAAGACGAACAGGAAATCGAGATGCGCGATACGGATGAAGATGACGATACATCCGGAGAGAAGCTGCACCTGAATATCAGCGGTACCGAAGAATAAAGGATGAAACCGGGAAGTAATGGGAGGTATGCGCCTTGTTAGATGTGAATAATTTTGAGTATATGAAGATTGGCCTCGCATCGCCGGATAAGATTCGTTCCTGGTCTTACGGGGAGGTCAAGAAGCCGGAAACCATTAACTACCGGACCTTAAAGCCGGAAAAAGAAGGCTTGTTCTGCGAGAAAATTTTCGGGCCGACAAAGGACTGGGAATGTCACTGTGGAAAGTATAAGCGTGTTCGCTACAAAGGTGTAGTCTGCGATCGTTGCGGCGTTGAAGTAACCCGCGCGAAAGTGCGCCGGGAGCGCATGGGGCACATTGAACTGGCTGCCCCTGTTTCCCACATCTGGTATTTCAAAGGGATTCCGAGCCGCATGGGGCTTGTGCTTGACATGTCCCCGCGCTCTTTAGAAGAAGTTATCTACTTCGCATCTTATGTCGTTGTTGATCCGGGCGAGACGCCCCTGGAGAAAAAACAGCTGCTGTCCGAGAAAGAGTACCGTAACTATCGTGAGAAGTATGGTAACTCATTCACGGCCTCCATGGGTGCGGAAGCGATTAAGCGGCTGCTCGCGGAAATCGATCTCGACAAAGAGGTAGATTACCTGAAAGAAGAATTGAAATCAGCGCAAGGACAACGACGCAACCGCGTGATTAAGCGTCTGGAAGTGCTGGAAGCATTCCGTAACTCCGGCAACCGTCCGGATTGGATGGTGCTTGATGTACTGCCGGTCATTCCGCCGGAACTTCGCCCGATGGTACAGCTGGACGGCGGACGTTTTGCAACGTCTGATTTGAACGATCTGTATCGCCGCGTAATTAACCGGAACAACCGTCTGAAGCGCCTTCTGGACTTGGGCGCACCGGATATTATCGTACAGAATGAGAAGCGCATGCTGCAGGAAGCGGTGGATGCGTTGATCGATAACGGACGCCGTGGCCGTCCGGTAACAGGCCCGGGTAACCGTCCTCTCAAATCTCTCAGTCATATGTTGAAAGGTAAGCAGGGACGTTTCCGTCAGAACCTGCTTGGTAAGCGTGTTGACTACTCCGGACGTTCGGTTATCGTTGTAGGTCCGCATTTGAAGATGTATCAGTGCGGTCTGCCAAAGGAAATGGCGCTTGAACTGTTTAAGCCTTTCGTTATGAAAGAGCTCGTTAGCAAGGGGCTTGCGCACAATATCAAATCAGCGAAGCGTAAAGTGGAGCGCATTCATCCAGAAGTATGGGACGTTCTTGAAGATGTAATCAAAGAACACCCGGTTCTCTTAAACCGTGCTCCTACGCTGCACAGACTGGGTATTCAGGCGTTCGAACCTACGCTGGTAGAAGGTCGTGCCATTCGTCTGCATCCGCTTGTATGTACGGCATATAACGCCGACTTCGACGGTGACCAGATGGCCGTGCACGTTCCGCTGTCTGCCGAAGCACAGGCAGAAGCTCGTATTCTGATGTTAGCGGCGCAAAATATTTTGAATCCAAAAGACGGAAAACCGGTTGTTACGCCGTCTCAGGACATGGTACTCGGTACGTACTACCTGACCATGGAAAACAAAGAAGCTAAAGGGGAGGGCCATATCTTCTCCAATGCAAACCAGGCGATTGCCGCATACTCGAACGGACATATTTCGCTGCATGCCCGTATTGCCCTGCCGCCGGAGAGTCTAAATAAGACATCCTTTACGCCGGAGCAAGCGAAAGCTCCATTGATAGTAACGACGGTCGGAAAGATCATCTTTAATGAAATCTTCCCGCCGGAACTGCCGTTTATCAATGAGCCGACGAAAGAAAATTTGCAGAAGAAAGTTCCGGACAAATTCTTCATCTTCGAAAAAGGGACAAACGTGAAAGAATTCCTGAAGCAGCTTCCTGAGCAGGACGCGGTAAAAAAAGGATATCTGGGTACGATTATTTCCG
This sequence comes from Aneurinibacillus sp. UBA3580, assembly GCF_002375825.1. Taxonomy (NCBI): domain Bacteria; kingdom Bacillati; phylum Bacillota; class Bacilli; order Caryophanales; family Paenibacillaceae; genus Aneurinibacillus; species Aneurinibacillus sp. UBA3580. The sequence continues at coordinate 9,917 of NZ_DFMZ01000126.1, read as the reverse complement.
AGTGTTTCCGTCGCTTCGGAACGACGCAAACATCCGTTATTCTTGACAGAATCAAAGCGAACGGCTTTAAATATTCCACCCAGGCAGGTATCACAGTTGCCGTTGCCGATATTCAAACTCCGGCCGAAAAGCAAGAAATTCTTGCAAAGGCCGAAGAACAGGTACAAAAAGTTATGCAGCAGTACCGTCGCGGTTTGATTACGGAAAACGAGCGCTATGACCGGGTTATCAGCATCTGGAGCAAAGCGAAGGACGACGTAACCAAGGTGCTCATGGCATCGCTTGATAAGTTCAATGCGATTAACATGATGGCTACATCCGGTGCTCGTGGTAACGTCTCGCAGATTACTCAGCTTGCGGGTATGCGTGGTCTGATGGCGAACCCGTCCGGACGTATTATCGAGCTTCCGATTAAATCGAACTTCCGTGAAGGCCTTACCGTATTGGAATACTTTATTTCCACGCACGGTGCCCGGAAAGGTCTGGCCGATACCGCGCTTCGTACGGCGGACTCCGGTTACCTGACACGCCGTCTCGTCGACGTGGCGCAGGATGTTATTGTACGGGAAGAGGATTGCGGTACGGATAAAGGCGTTATGGCAAGCGCGCTCCGTGACGGCAAAGAAGTGATCGAAGAACTGTATGACCGTATCGTTGGGCGCTATTCGTTCCAAACAGTGCGTCATCCGGAGACGGGTGAAGTCATTGTCGGCCGCAATGAGCTTATCGACGAGAACATCGCGGACGAAATTATGGCCGCAGGTATTACTGAAGTGAACATTCGCTCTGTTATCGGCTGCCGCACGCAGCACGGGGTATGCAAGAAATGCTATGGCCGCAATCTGGCGACAGGCAAGCAGGTCGACATCGGTGAAGCAGTGGGTATTATCGCTGCGCAATCCATCGGTGAACCGGGTACACAGCTGACGATGCGTACGTTCCATACCGGTGGTGTTGCCGGAGACGATATCACGCAGGGTCTTCCGCGTATCCAGGAGCTTTTCGAAGCCCGGAATCCGAAAGGCCAGGCGATTATCACGGAAATCGAAGGGGAAGTTATTGATATCCGCGAAGGCAAAGATCGTCGTGAAGTGGAAATCCGCGGTGAGACGGAGAACAAGGTATATCAAATTCCTTACGGTTCCCGTCTGAAGGTTTCTGTCGGAAGTAAAGTCGATATCGGTGAAGAGCTGACGGAAGGCTCTATCGATCCGAAAGAGATGCTTAAAATCCGCGGTATGCGCGGTGTTCAATACTACATCCTGCAGGAAGTACAGAAAGTATACCGTATGCAGGGGGTAGAAATTAACGACAAGCACATAGAAGTTATGATCCGTCAGATGCTGCGCAAAGTGCGCGTCATTGATAGCGGAGATACGGATCTTCTGCCGGGTTCTTATGTGGAAATCCACGAGTTCGAAGAGGCAAACAAGAAAGTACTGTGGGATGGCAAACAGCCCGCTGTTGCACGTCCGGTGCTTCTCGGTATTACCAAAGCATCGCTTGAAACAGATTCCTTCTTATCCGCAGCTTCGTTCCAGGAGACTACACGTGTCCTGACAGATGCTGCGATTAAAGGAAAAGTGGATCGTTTGTTAGGTCTAAAAGAGAATGTTATCATTGGTAAGCTGGTTCCTGCCGGTACAGGCATGAACCGTTACCGCAATATTTCTTTGCAGCATGAACTCATGCCGGCAGAGAAAGCGGCGGATTCCGCTTTGCAAGAAGAACGGTTCGAAGACGTTATGCTTGAAAAATAATCTAAATTAAATTTGTTGACACACAGCGCCGTAAATGATATGATGTCTGAGTGTGCCTAATACTGCTTTGGAGGATATGTAAATGTCTTATGAAAAAGTAGAACAGGCTAAAGCGACTGTGATTGGTGTGAAGCAGACCGCACGAGCGATTGAGAATGGCCAGATAGCCGAAGTCATCGTGGCGCGGGACGCAGATACCCGATTAACCGGAAAGGTTATCTCACTATGCCAAGATAAAGGTCTGCCGGTTCATTATGTCGATTCAATGCGCCGCTTAGGCAAGGCATGCGGGATTGATGTAGGAGCCGCGATGGTTGGTTTGAAATTATAATATGCAACTCAAATTACGTTTTTGTTTATTCCGGGAGCTCATCTTTACGGTGTGCTCTCGGAAGCAAAAACTTTTCGTTTGCCTATCGATGAACCACCAGGACCTGTGGTCTTAAATTCACTCGTGAACATTGGAAGGAGGTGCGACACATGCCAACAATTAACCAACTCGTACGCAAAGGTCGCGAAAAGAAGGTTTACAAATCTAAGTCTCCGGCTCTTGGAAAAGGCTACAACAGCATGAAGAAAGAGTTGACTAACACGAATTCTCCACAAAAACGTGGTGTATGTACTCGTGTAGGTACAATGACTCCGAAAAAACCGAACTCAGCGCTTCGTAAATATGCTCGTGTACGTTTAACAAACGGAATCGAGGTTACTGCATACATCCCTGGAATCGGCCACAACCTGCAAGAACACAGCGTTGTTCTTATCCGTGGCGGCCGTGTAAAAGACCTGCCAGGTGTACGCTACAAAATCGTACGTGGTGCGCTGGATACAGCGGGTGTACAAAACCGCCTGCAATCCCGTTCCAAATACGGCACAAAACGTCCAAAAGCGCCGAAAGCTTAATCTGCTTAAAGCGAGATAAGACATACGAAAAAACTTAAAGGCAAAGGAGGGGAAACGAATGCCACGTAAAGGCCCAGTACCTCGTCGTGATGTGTTACCTGACCCGATTTACAATAGCAAATTAGTAACTCGCCTAATCAATCGTATGATGATTGATGGTAAGCGCGGAGTTTCTCAGCGCATTCTGTATGATGCTTTCAATCTTGTTCAACAACGCTCTGGCCGTGATGCCATGGAAGTGTTTGAAGAAGCAATGAAAAACATCATGCCGGTTCTCGAAGTGCGCGCACGCCGTGTAGGTGGTGCGAACTATCAAGTTCCGGTTGAAGTTCGTCCGGAGCGCCGCACTACTCTTGGACTTCGCTGGTTGGTAGAATACTCCCGTAAACGCGGTGAGAAAACGATGGAAGAACGCCTCGCAGGCGAAATTCTGGATGCTGCCAACAATACAGGCGCAGCTGTGAAAAAGCGTGAAGACACGCACAAAATGGCGGAAGCAAACAAAGCATTTGCTCACTACCGCTGGTAGAATACAAAGCGGACATGGAGTCCGCTTTGACCTTGCCAAATCTCTAAATTGAGAAAGGGGCTAGTACTTACATGGGACGCGAATTCCCCTTAGCCAAGACTCGTAATATTGGTATCATGGCTCACATCGATGCCGGTAAAACGACGACGACGGAACGTATCCTGTTCTATACAGGCCGCGTGCATAAAATCGGTGAAACTCACGAGGGTGCGTCGCAAATGGACTGGATGGAACAAGAGCAGGAGCGCGGTATTACAATTACATCCGCTGCAACAACTGCTCAATGGAAAGGTTACCGCGTTAACATCATCGATACTCCGGGTCACGTAGACTTCACAGTTGAAGTAGAGCGTTCTCTCCGCGTCCTCGATGGTGCGGTTGCCGTTCTCGATGCCCAATCCGGTGTAGAGCCGCAAACGGAGACAGTATGGCGTCAAGCGACGACATACGGCGTGCCGCGTATCGTGTTCGTCAACAAGATGGATAAACTCGGTGCGGACTTCCTCTTTTCCGTTCGTACGCTGCACGAACGTCTGCAGGCGAACGCGCATCCGATCCAATTGCCGATCGGTGCAGAGGAGAACTTCCGTGGTATCATCGACCTTGTCGAGAAGAAAACATATATCTATACAAACGACCTTGGAACAGATATTGAAATCACTGAAGGCTTCCCTGCTGAGTACGCTGAGCAGGCAGAAGAACTGCGCAGTCAGCTGATCGAAGCAGTTGCTGACTTTGACGAAGAACTCATGATGAAATATCTCGAAGGTGAAGAAGTAACAGTTGAAGAGTTGAAAGCGGCGATCCGCAAAGCGACGATTAGCGTTAAGTTCTATCCTGTTACTTGTGGTTCTGCATTCAAGAACAAAGGCGTTCAGCCGATGCTTGATGCTGTTATCGATTATCTCCCGGCACCGACTGACGTTCCGGCGATTAAAGGTGTGCTTCCGAATAGTGATGAGCAAGTAACGCGAGAATCAAGCGACGAAGGTCCGTTCGCAGCACTTGCATTCAAAATTATGACTGACCCTTATGTGGGTAAGCTAACGTTCTTCCGTGTGTACTCCGGTACACTCGAGTCTGGTTCGTACGTGCTGAACTCTACCAAAGGTAAGCGCGAACGTATTGGTCGTATCCTGCAAATGCACGCAAATCACCGTGAAGAAATCAAACAGGTTTATTCCGGCGATATTGCTGCGGGCGTAGGTTTGAAAGATACAACTACAGGGGATACTTTGTGCGATGAGAAAAATCCAGTAATCCTGGAATCTATGGAATTCCCTGAACCGGTTATCCGTATTGCTATTGAGCCGAAAACAAAAGCCGACCAGGATAAAATGGGGATGGCGCTTGCGAAATTGGCTGATGAGGATCCGACATTTAAAACGTATACTGATGAAGAAACAGGCCAAACGATTATTGCAGGTATGGGTGAGCTTCACCTTGATATCATCGTTGATCGTATGCGTCGTGAATTCAAAGTAGAAGCTAATGTCGGTGCTCCACAGGTTGCATACAAAGAAGCCTTCCGCCAAGGTGCGAAAGTTGAAACCAAGTATGCAAAACAATCTGGTGGTAAAGGTCAATACGGCCACGTTGTGGTTGAATTCGAACCAGGCGAACCGGGAACAGGTTTTGTATTTGAAAACAAAATCGTCGGTGGTGCGATTCCGCGTGAATACATTCCGGCAGTTCAAGCAGGTATTGAAGAAGCGATGGCAAACGGCGTTCTTGCCGGTTACCCGATTCTCGATTTGAAAGCAACGCTTGTTCATGGAAGCTACCACGAGGTTGACTCCTCCGAGATGGCGTTCAAAATCGCCGCTTCTATGGCTCTGAAAGAAGCAGGTAAGAAAGCTAACCCTGCTATTCTTGAGCCGATGATGAAAGTAGAAGTTACCGTACCGGAAGAATACATGGGCGATATCATGGGTGACATCAACTCCCGTCGCGGACGTATCGAAGGTATGGAAGCTCGTGGTAACGCACAAGTGGTTCGCGGTTTTGTTCCGCTGTCTGAAATGTTCGGTTACGCAACAAACCTGCGTTCTCGTACGCAAGGTCGCGGTACTTACTCTATGCACTTCGATCATTATGAAGAAGTGCCGAAGAGCATTGCTGAAGAGATCGTTAAGAAAGCTAAAGGTCTGTAATTTTTCAGCAAAAACCCTTTATTATAATTAAAGAAAGGGTTAAAATGTGTAGAAGGTATATGGCCTTCGCACGTTTGGATCTTTCTTTATAAATACTTAACTTCTTAAAACCTTTGATTAAGGAGGCTTTTTCCCAAATGGCTAAAGCAAAATTTGAGCGGACTAAACCGCACGTAAACATTGGTACTATTGGTCACGTTGACCATGGTAAAACTACCCTGACTGCTGCTATTACAACCGTTCTGTCTCAGACTGGTAAAGCGCAAGCTATGGATTACGGCAGCATCGATGCTGCTCCGGAAGAGCGTGAGCGCGGTATCACAATCTCCACTGCACACGTTGAGTATGAGACTGACAACCGTCACTATGCACACGTTGACTGCCCGGGTCATGCTGACTATGTTAAAAACATGATTACTGGTGCTGCTCAAATGGACGGTGCTATCCTGGTAGTATCCGCTGCTGACGGTCCGATGCCGCAAACTCGCGAGCACATCCTTCTGTCTCGTCAAGTAGGCGTTCCTTACATCGTTGTATTCATGAACAAATGTGACATGGTTGACGATGAAGAGCTGCTTGAACTGGTTGAAATGGAAATTCGTGACCTTCTGTCCGAATATGAGTTCCCGGGAGATGACATTCCGGTAATTAAAGGTTCTGCTAAAGAAGCTCTGGACAACCCGACTGGCGAATGGGCTCAAAAAATCCTTGAACTGATGGATGCTGTTGACAGCTACATCCCGACTCCGGAGCGTGCTGTTGATCAGCCGTTCTTGATGCCGATTGAGGATGTATTCTCCATCACTGGCCGTGGTACAGTTGCTACTGGTCGTGTAGAGCGCGGTATCGTTAAAGTTGGTGACCAAGTTGAAATCCTTGGTCTGACTGAAGAGCCGAAAACTACAACTGTAACAGGTGTAGAAATGTTCCGTAAGCTTCTGGATCAAGCAGAAGCTGGTGACAACATCGGTGCGCTGCTTCGCGGTATTGACCGTAATGAAGTTGAGCGTGGACAGGTTCTGGCTAAGCCGGGTTCTGTAAAACCGCATACTCAATTCACTGCTCAAATCTACGTTCTGTCTAAAGAAGAAGGTGGACGTCACACTCCGTTCTTCGCGAACTATCGTCCGCAATTCTACTTCCGTACAACAGACGTAACTGGCATCATCAAGCTGCCGGAAGGTACTGAGATGGTTATGCCTGGCGATAACGTTGAGATCACTGTTGAACTCATCAGCCCGATCGCTATGGAAGAAGGTACTCGCTTCGCTATCCGCGAAGGTGGACGTACTGTTGGCGCCGGTGCGGTTGCTACTATCCTTAAGTAATTTCTGCACACTGTGCATAAGAAAAAACTCGGTCTTCGGACCGGGTTTTTTATTTGGAATCATAATCTGTATTCAGGTATTCAAAAGCCCCTCTCACTACGAGTGAGGGGGGCTTTTTGGCATGTTAATCACTATGTTTGTTTGCTCCCGGGTTTGCCCTATGCCTTCTGCCGCTGTGTATTCACTTTTGTTGTACTGCGTACAGGCCGTTGTTCCTGATTATCTAGCTTCCGGATGGTTTGTTTATAGTTTTCACGGGAAATACTTAATATGATACCGATACTGATCATATTAAGCAACAAGGATGAACCTCCATAGCTGATGAACGGAAGCGGAACGCCGGTAATCGGAATCAGGCCCGTAACTCCACCGATATTGATAAAAGCCTGGATAAATATCATACTAACTACGCCAACACCAACCAATGTGGCAAACGTATCTTTAATTCGCAGCGTAATAAGCAGAATGCGCCATAGGAAGAGCAGATATATCACCAAAAAGATGGTAGATCCGATAAATCCGAGCTCTTCCGCCAAAATGGAAAAAATAAAGTCGGTCTGTACCTCGGGAAGATAAAGATATTTCTCTATGCTTTGACCGAAGCCCGCCCCGGTGATACCACCATGTGCAAGCGCGAAATAAGAGTGAGCAAGCTGATAACCGGATCCAAGTCCTTCCAACCCGTCCGCCCAGGGATCGCCTACGTTTTGCAGACGGTTCCAGCGGTATGGTGAAAGAAATACAAATAGAAAGCCGCCAATGGCGAAAGGAATGCCCGCAAAAAAGAGATGCTTTAAATTCACTCCGCCTGCAACAATAACCGCAAGGGATGTCATTAGCAGAATAACGGCTGATCCGAAGTCAGGCTGTATCCCAATAATGGTACAGAACAAACCGACGATAACGAAAACAGGGACAAGCCCTTTCTTAACGTCACGAATTTTCTTGCCTTTTTTTGAGATTAATGCGGATAGATAAATAATCACCGCCAGCTTGGCGAATTCGGCCGGCTGCAGTGAACCGATACCAAGATTAATCCAACTGCGTGCTCCGTTTCGTATGACGCCGATGCCCGGAATCAGTACAGCAATCAACAGCAGAAAGGCAATCGCAGCAATCCCAAAAAAGTGTTTCTTGTAGAATGTATATGGAATATTCATGGTAAACAGCATGAATACTATGCCGATAATGGCCCACATCACCTGTTTCTTCATAAAGTATGTGTCAGTACCGAATTTATCCAGGGAGAGAACTGAACTGGCGCTGTAAACAATCACAATCCCAAATCCTACAAGAAAAAGGGTAAGGAGAAGAATGGGAAAGTCAGGTCTTCCTCTTGTTTTCATATTTTCCTCCGGATATATAATTTGCTTAAATTGCATAAACATAGAAATGCATATTAGTAGTTTACTACACTCTGTTAAGGGAATCAGGGGTATTTTTTACTTTCTTTGCACGGAGAAAAGTAGTCATAGAATTTCATTGCATATTAACAATGGCTTAACTTTCAATTAATACTTCTATTTTATGATGAAAAGATATTGCATGTAGCGTTGTTCTTATCGGAAACATGGAGGGCGAAATTATATAGAAAGTAGCAATTATTGAAATGGGAAGGAGGAGAAAGCCTGAATGCAAGAACGTCAGTTAAATCAATTGACGAATGAAGTGGCGGAGATGGCGGCCATTGCTCAAGCAGGGTTTCTGCAGGCATGGCGGGCGTTTCTGGAAGCGGACTTAACGCTGGCCAAAGAAGTTATCGTGCGTGACGAAAAGTTAAATGTGCTGGCCGAAAAAATTTTTAAAATGAGTCTCCGTCTTATCGCATTGCAAGCACCTGTAGCGGCTGACTTGCGGGCGATTGGCTCTTATTTGAAGATTGTAACCGATTTAGAGCGCATTGGGGATTTGTCGGTTTCGATCGCTAAAGTGGTCGTCCGCCTCGATGGAAAAGCGTATCAACTCGCTTTATTTGAAATGCCGACGATGGGTGAAAAAGTGAAAGAGATGCTGGATGTGTGCGTGCAGGCGATCAAGAGTGGGGATGCACGTCGATTGCGTCTTCTCGATGAAATGGATGATATTATTGACGCATACTACAGTAAGTGTTTTGATTATGTGGAATGGAGCATGGAAAGACAACCGGAACTAATAAAAGAAGGCGTGCAGTTGATTAAAGTGCTGCAGTCGCTGGAACGAATCGGGGACCATGCAACCAATATCGGGGAATGGGCATTATATATATCTACGGGAAGTATTGCTGATTTGAATACGTAGATATATAAAGAGGAAAGGCGGTTGCATCGATGCAGTCGCCTTTTTCTTGCGGTATAGAAAAGTATATTTCGCTTTACAGGAATAAAGCAAAATATAGCTGTATACGTCTTGCGGATGACCCCGTTGTTCTTCCACTTGAATAAAGAAGAAGGTTATGCTTCTTGCAAAAGGTTATCCAATTCAGCAGGCTCGAATCCTTTTACAGCCTTGCCGTTGACTACGGTAACCGGAATGCCCATAATGCCGAGCGCTTCAACTTCCTTCTGATATACCGGATTAGACAGCAGATCGCGGACTTCAAATGTATAGCCTTTATCTCTCAGATAGTTTTTGACAAGTTCGCAGGTGCTGCATCCGGGAGCGGAATACACAATAATTGCCATATTAATCCCTCCTGTTTTTACGATTTCCCTCTTTAATTATATAGAAAATGATTCGGCATGTAAGGTTGGAATACACTTCATCACTTTAAGGTTTTTACGAATAAAAGAAGAAAAAGAAAAATATTTTCGTATTGTAGCCATTGTAGTGATGAGTGCTGTACTTGACCGTTATCATAAAACGTCGTTAATCAAGAAAAACAACAAATATATTGGGGAAATGGAGGAAGCGAATGAATGCGGGGCTTTTGGCCGGTCCGTGACTCCATCGTGAGAAAACAAAAGCGCAGAGAAATATCTTCTGTGTTTTTTATTGAAAAAACAGTTGACCATATTATTTGTTATATGATAAATTAATTCTTGTCGTCACAAAAGGAACTAGAAGAACGTTGAAATATTTTTTAAAAAACGCTTGTAATTAGATTTGAAATGTAATAAAATAATAAGGTATTCGTTGAAACGCAACGATACATAAAAAAAAGAAGTTCCTTGAAAACTGAACAGTACCACTCGATGTGTGCGAGTAAAACAAACCCATAAAAGTGTGATGAATGCTTTTATGGGGCCCGAAACAATTTCGTTTCAAT
>NZ_DFMZ01000004.1:141178-152006 GCF_002375825.1 Aneurinibacillus sp. UBA3580 | reverse complement strand
CGCTCTGTAATTCCTGCTGTCTCTGTCTCCAGTCTGTCCAGACGCTCCGTAATTCCCGCCGTCTCCGTCTCCAGCTTCCCCAGACGTTCTGCAATCCCTGTTGTCTCGGATTCCAGCCTGTCCAGACGCTCGTCAACCCGTCCGAAACCTTCATTCATGCGGCGGTCCATCTGCTGAAGCATCTGCAGAATCGTATCCATCTTCTCAGCCATCTCGTCCCTCCGTTCCTCAATCACATTCATTACCTACAGTATATCAAAACCACCATGGCTTTTCAGCTGCAACCCAGGGATATTCTCCTAACCTACCCTCTACCATTCATTTTGATAGACAGCACAAATAGAGATAATTCTATAGCGAACTACCTCTGCTGCTATTTGTTCTTCCGGTTTTGTCGTTCGTGCATGAGTAGCACCAACCATTTGAATTAAGTCACCCATTAATTCTTCCCGCGTTCTAATTGTTCAAGGCGCGAATTTATTTCTAGAATCTCTCTTTGAGTACGGCCGGCACGTATATCTGAAATGTCACGATCACGTTGTCGTTCCTGCCGGATGGCTGTTACTTCTCCGTGCAACTTATGAACATCAAGTGCCAGGCCTTCCATTTGTGCCTTCATCTCTTCTTGCCCATCACGCAACGCCCGGACGATTTGGTTTGTTTCTTTTTGTCCTTCTTCCAATACATCAATGCGCTGATTTAATACATCGATGCGCTGATTTAATACATCGATGCGCTGATTTAGCTTTTGGCCTTCGCTCTGCACTCCTTGTAGAGCTGATAAAATTAAATCGAGCTTATCACTCATGCTTTGACCTCCTCTTTTTCATCGTCCGGTATATGTTGAATGACATCTTTACTATTGCATTCCAGATGTTCTTAATTGTTCTTTGATCATTTTTATCTATTTACAAGCCCGTGCGCAGGACATTTCCAACTTCTTCTTTTCTACACTTCCTACCTCTCACCACAACACACATGTCGAAACATCAAACCTTATCTATATATAAGTACTTTCCATAATGGATTGCAAGAAAAAGCCATCTCCCTATTATCCTCTCTTTTTTTCTCCTAATTATAGAATTTTTTCTATATAAAATGCGGGAAGCAGCATGTCCATTGCGGCCTTTGCTCCTAAATAAGACCCGCCAACTCCAATCACAATGAAGGCTTCCGCTTTTTCGCGAATCTCCACCCCCACGCGCCTAATGCGCTCATATTCTTCCCTGTTATATGTTTTGGGCCACTGTATCCAGCCGGTATACTCTACCCCTACCCCTGTGCCGGCGTGCAGCATCTCATGCGCGTGCCAGACCCTGGAGGCCATCTGCTCCAATTCATGCTGTGCAAAAAAAGCTTCAGCATAATAAAGGAAAGCAAGTGTTCATTGTATTTTTCACACTTGCCTTCCTCTCCCTTATCATTTTATCGAATTACATATTCACCGCGAATCATAATGTCCGCCGGTCCTTTGACCACTTTCAGGCCGCGGCCGTCGTCACGCGGCAGCAGCAAATGATGATTGGCCGGTACGGTTTTACCCAGCGTAATATTCGTTCCTGAAGTCAGGTCAGGCAGACCATAGCCTTCTCCTGCCGGTGTATGGGCCGTCACTTTGCCGGTCCGTACAATGAACTCCGTTCCGGCATAGCCGATAATCGTCTTCCCTTCCGGCACTTTCTCCACAACCAGCTTAGCCGAATCCGCCGGTGCCGGTGTCGGTGCAGGCGTCTGCGTACCTGATCCGGAATTTACTTGATTCAAAATCTCCTGCTTCACTTTCTCCACATAGCTCTTCGTTACGATCGGGTCCGCGTCGGTGCCCGGTTCGGCCGGAGCGGCGGCGCCCGTCGAGAGTGCACCTGCAATCAATGCCAGCGCGGCGCCGACTATACCGTATCCCCACTTCTTCATGCTTTTTCCTCCCTCGTGTCCATGTTTTGTCTGTATGTATAGACGCACCTCCAGGAAAAATGTTGTGAAAACATCGAAGCTATTTCACATGAACCAGGATGTCCCCGCCCCGCTTCTCGACAAAAATGGACGGAAAGTCACTGTCAAGCTTATCAAGCGCAAGCCACAGTGTGCCTTTCTCGTTACGTAGATATGTATTATTCTTCGTCGAGTACTTACGAACGACCTCACCGCAGCGCAGCACGGCCTGCTGCCGTGCTCCATCCCAATAAATCTGACAGCCGTACACTTCGGCAAAAGGCCGAAGCGCGATAAACCACTTGCCTCCCACTTTCTTCGCCAGACTATTCCCCGCCGGAAAACCGGCCACGCCTGCCGTTCCGTCCGGATATAAATGAAGAGCAGTAGAACCATGTAGATAGGATATAGCCCTCATCACCTGTTCGTCCGGATTTTGTACCACAATGTCGGGGAGAATACCCTGGCCGTTAATCTTGTGCATTAGCGGGGAGAAATACTCTTCCACCGTCAGCTTGAGAACTCCGCCTTTTTGCAGCGGTATCAACTCCTGGACCGTGCCTTTGCCGAATGTTTTGGTGCCGATAACGGTAGCTACTTTATAATCCTTAAGCACGCCGGTCAGTACTTCCGAAGCGCTGGCTGTCAACCCATTCACCAGCACAACCATCGGTATCTGAATGGAACCGGATTTGGCAGAAATATCGGTCAGTTTTCCGCTCCGATCTTTTACATGGACCAGCGCCCCCTTATCGACGAACATGTCCGCAATCTCTATGGCTGCATCCAAATATCCTCCGCCGTTATCCCGCAGGTCAAGAATCAATCCTTCCATTCCATCGCTTTGCAGTCGGGACAAATGCTTGCGGAACACTTCCGCACTATTGTCAGAGAACGTATAAAGAGCCATGTAGCCGATTTTATTGTCCAGCATCAGGCTATCCACCGGGGAAAATTGCAGAATTTCCCGCTTCAACTGCACGGTATGTTCTTTTCCACCCCGCTTCACGGTCAACTCGACGCTGGAGTCAGGTTCCCCTTTCATCCATTCCGTCACTTGTTCGATGGATTGCCCGGCTACCCGCTTTCCGTCCACTGCAACGACTTCATCTCCCTCGCGCAAACCGGCTTTCTCCGCCGGAGACTCTTCGAAAATGCTCTGGATGATAAGCTTATTATCCTGCTGTTGTATATAAATCCCGATACCGGCAAATGTGCCTTCCAAACCATTATAAAAATCCTCGAACTCCTGCTCCGTAAAGTAGGTCGTATACGGGTCCCCCGCCTCTTCCAGCAGGCCCCGGATCGCTCCATCTGTCAGACGCTTGATATCATGCTCGCTGTTGAGGTGCTCTTCCATGATTTTTTGCAGCACTTCATGAATGCGCGCTTCCTGGGCCGCATAGGGAATGTTCCTCGCTTCCTGCGGCTGCGCCGCGTCCTCCGCGGCCCACACAGGTGCAACACCACCGCTTATACTTGTTATCAGAGTACTCCAGATAAGTAGTTGCTTTATTTTCTTTTTCAAGCTGCTCGCTTCCTCTCCCGATTTCTCTTTATACTTTTAAACGAAAGCAAAGGCTATATTATTTTTACCTCTGCCACCTTTGAAATATCAAGAAAATACCTGTGTTAGTTATTCGACACACACAGAAACTATCCTTTTTCTTCCTGCAACTTAATTATAAACGGCCAATGCCGCGAATACTTTGCGCCGCATCCACTGCCGGTTCATCTGTTTGCCGCGGATGACAAGCTGGGAGGACCGTCCGCCATCCAAATTTAACGCAGTGTGACACCCCGCCTTTCTCAGCAGCTCAGCCAGCGCATAACAGGTCAATCCTGCAGGCCGTCCGTCCGTTACCGCTAGAATCACGCTATCGTCCGTCAGCCCGATGGCCGTACGCGGATGCGCTTCCGCCGTAATGGCCGCTTCCATATGGACACTTGCTTCCAAGACTGGCAGCAGCAGCGGCGACGATTCCAACGCCCAGCACGCACCCGCGAAGTCGGAAATCTTCTTATCTTTTATGGTATCGATCCGCACCTCTCCATCCATATCCTGATAAACATAGAAGCCGCCTAACGAACGCTCGATTACCGTCCCGTCGCTATACTTCATTCCCGTGATGGAGTAACCGCCATCCAGATGAAAAAAGTTCGCGTTCACCATTATTATCGGCAATTCCTTTCCTTCTTTTTTGAACCGTCCGTATGTATGGACCAGCAGTTCTCCTTCCCGCAGGCACGGAATCAGCTCCATGCGCGCCCGGCGGGAAAATTTTGCGAAATGCACCGATTTCTCTTTCCAATATTCCATCAGACTATAATTGCGCTCCTTTTTCTGTGAAAATCGTGAGGAAAGACGGAGAGAAAGAGGAAAGGAGATCCAGGGGAGAAAAAGGCGTTCGCCTTTTTCCCCATTGAAATCACCCCCTCGTTCTCTTCTCTCTTTTCCTTCATACCACAAAAGTCAGCCATCTTCCCCATCATTTTCATGTCGGGATTGTGGCTGAGACGCCATGGTCGTTTTCTGCTTCGTCATCTTCGCCTGTTTTATGGTAAAATAAAAAAGATATTTTGCATAAGGAACGAGACGCGCCGCCTGTGTCTCGTTTTTCAGTTTCGTACATAAGGATGGACGTTCTATGTTATTTCATACGGCTGAATTCTTTTTTCTGCTTATCATTACGTTTGTGCTGTATTATTTGTTTCGCAATGCCCGGCTCGTCCTGCTCGGTGTCGCCAACTGCCTGTTCTATGCGGCGGCGAGCTGGGGGTTTCTCGGACTGTTTCTTGGCGTCTCGTTTATATCTTACCTGATTGCGCGCCAGATTCCGCGCGGACGCAGCCGTTTCTGGCTGACGCTTGGAATCATCATGAACGTCGCCAACCTTGCGTTCTTTAAGTATTCGATGTTTATTATCGAGAACCTTGAGACGGTTACCGGTCTAACGCTGGTTGCCAGGGACGGCTTCTGGTCTACTATCGTGCTGCCGATCGGAATCTCGTTCTATACGTTCCAGCTTATCGCGTACCTGGTGGACGTCTATAAGGAACGCATCCAGCCGACGAATTCCTATCTGCGCTTCTGGGTGTTTATTGCCTTCTTCCCGCACCAGCTGGCCGGGCCGATTATGCGCGGACACGAATTTATGCCCCAGGTGGAACAGACACCTAATCTGACATTGACGCCGACGCACTTTAAATACGGTGTCTATCTCATTTTATGGGGGTTGGCTAAAAAAATTCTTATCGCCGATCAGGTCGCACCCATCGTTAATGACTATTTCAAAAATCCGGCCGATTTGACGATGGCGGAAGCATGGACCGGCGCGTACCTGTTCGGGTTCCAGATTTACGCCGACTTCTCCGCCTACAGCGACATGGCGGTCGGACTCGGCTACCTGTTCGGTTACCGCCTGCCGATGAACTTCCTGAGTCCGTACATCAGCGCCAACGCGACTGAATTCTGGCGGCGCTGGCACATTACGCTGTCCAGCTGGATTCGCGACTACATCTATATTCCGCTGGGCGGCTCACGCAAAGGGCGCATTCGCAAAGACGTGAACCTGCTTACGGCCATGCTGATCTCCGGACTGTGGCATGGCGCGATGTGGACGTTTGTCATCTGGGGATTCCTGCACGGCCTCATGCTTGTCGTTCATAAATGGTATGCAGACGGGCTAAAAAAGCTACTGGACCGCCTGCCTTCTCCGCGTGCTGCGGTCTCCCGCATCATGTCCCGGGTCTATCACGCGGTTGCGGTGTTTATCTTTTTCCAGCTTACCACAATTACGTGGGTGTTTTTCCGGGCAGAGGGTGTGCAGGATGCGTTTGATTATATCGGTGCGATGTTTGATCCGGCAGGCTGGGCCAACTTTGCGCAGCAGGTGGCTTCCCAGGCATCGTATCTATGGCTGGTGGTGATTTTGTATGCCGTGCACCTGCTGGAGTATGTCATACGCCGCCATGAGACAAGCATCGCTTCCTGGTGGCACCGCCGGGTTCCGGCGCCTGCCCGCGGATTGGTGTACGCTCTGCTTGTGTTTGTAGTGATAGCGATGATTAAAGGTGAAAAACATGACTTTATCTATTTCCAATTCTAGTGAACAAACCAGATCGCTGCGTCGGCGCCGCAAACCGTCCTGGTGGATGAGAGGGTTCATCTGGGCGCTGCTGTTCCTCGTGCTGTGTGAAGCGTTCCTCTTCCGTAACCCGGCGCTGTACGGCATAAGCCCGGCCAGCTTTATCGGCCAGATTGCTGATGTGGAGAAACGCCTTGAGGCACAGGACACAGAGAAAATCAAATTGCTGGTACTGGGTGACTCTCAAAGCATGGACGCGCTGCGCCCGCCGTTGCTGGCCGCCCGCTACGGACTGAAACCGGATGAAGTGTTCAACTTAAGCGTCAGCGGCGGCAAAGCGGTCGATATGCTGCACCTGTATGAGCGGCACAAAGACAAGATGCCTAATCTTCAGCGCGTGATGATTTCAGTCAATGAGCATCAGCTCAATAGCACGACCGATCACGCGGACAATAAGTTCCGCTACCATGCGACGCTATGGGAACGGTTGCAGGTGCCGCATGTCGAAGAGAAAGCGGACCTGGCATTCGGCTGGCTGCTGTATTCATACGGACTGCGCGAAGTATGGACCCAAATGTGGAAATTGTACTGGGAAGGCAAGCTGCCGCAGCAGCCCCGCGATAAATACGCTTATAAGTGGGGACTCCCTCCCGTAGAAGGGCGGGATGCGAAGCATTTCGGTCCGAACTATGCAGCGGAAGTGGCAAAGCGCTGGATGCCGGAGTACCGCCTTGAAGGTGCCCAGACACAGGCGCTGAAACGCTTGATGGGCGAGCTTTCAGAGCATGGAGTACAGATTACGGTGCTACAACTGCCCCGTACCCAGGCGTTTGAGCATGTGATGAAGACACAGTATGCAGCCGAGCAGGCCGCTTATCGGCAATTCATTGACAGTGTAGCGAAGCAGCATAATGGCGAATTCGTGATTATCCCACCGACGCTGGATGATTCGTATTTCCGGGACGCAAACCATGTGAATAAGAAAGGTGCGGAAAAAATAACGGCAGAACTCCCTTGAGGGCTCTGCCGTTTCTTTCATTGCTGTTTGATTTTAAAAATCTCCCGCTCATGTTCACCGATTTTCATATCATAAAACTGCAAATCCTGCCTGGTAGCCTCACTTTCCCGTAAGCCGGTTATCAATGCCCGTCAATCTGTAATTGACATTCTGCAACTCATCCAATATGCGGTTCAGTATAGCCTCCATTTCTTTTCCTCCTCGTCCCTATTCTTGTATTTCTATTATAGAAAAATTTGTCTTCAATTCTTCTCTACACTTTATAAATATCCCCACGATTTCCAATCGCCTCTATGTATACGATTTTCTCCTCATGCTCAATACGAAAAAGCACACGGTATGTACCAACTCTTAAACGATAGAGTCCCGTGTGCCCTTTCATGGTCTTAATATCTCCTTGCGGGGGAATTTCGAGAAGACCTTTTAATCCAAGTGCCATTCGCTCTTGAACAGCCTTTTCCTGTTTGGCTATAAACTTCAGCGCTTCCTTACGGTAAATCAACTTGTAACCCGAACTCACGCTTTGCATCCTCCCCTGCAATATATCCCTCATCGCTATTTAATTGTCGAATCTCTTCTTCTGTCAGCGGTTCATCATCCGGCTCTTCTTTATCTATCTCATCCCAGGAAGTTGTTTTCTTTTTTGCGCGCTCAAGCAGATACTGCAAAAAATCAAAAGCTGTTTTTTTATCAGCGTCACTCAATTTTTCAATCATTTCATGCAGCAATTCTTTTTCGATAGCCATATTGTCGCCTCCTAATCAATGTTATAATGTCCGCGACCATACTATTGGAGTTCATTTTCTTCATTTCTATTATAGCAAAATTCGCCTGTCAGCGGTTCATCATCCGGCTCTGCCTTTTCTCCATCGCTTCCAGCATGCCGGATTACTCATTGCTCACACTTCTAATTGTTTACGAATAACTTCACAATCCTCTACCCATACTACCTACTTTATTCTCCATCTTGTGCCGGGTCCAAACCCAACCCGCTCAATAATCCCTTCATCACTCATTGCCTTAAGAACAGCATTAATGGTTGGCCGCTTAATATCGGGGCAACGCTCTTCAATTTCCCGCACCTGGAAGGGGACGATAAAGCTCATCACCATTTCTCTTACCCGCTCTGTTTTCTGACCTCTGGTGCTTGCAATGACTCCTACGCGACTTTCGAACTCACGATATGCCTTTAAAATTGTACCAAGAAAATACTCCAGCCACGGAAGGATGTTATGCTGCCCTTCGTGCCAGCCAATTGAAGATTTATATAAGGTATCGTAATAACTATCCTTTGTTTCTTCGATAATTTTCTCTAAAGAAATAAATCGTCCTACATTATATCCTGCTTGATACAGGCAGAGGAGAGTTAACAGACGAGCCATCCTTCCATTTCCGTCACGAAACGGATGAATGCATAAAAAATCTAAAATAAAAGCAGCAATAATAATAAGTTCATGCGGATTTTTTTCTTCCATGGCCAGGGAGAAATTCTTACACAGGTTATTCATCGCTTCATCGGTGAGGATAGCCGGTGTCGGTTTAAAACGAACATGAACCGTTCCATCCGGATGTTTTTCTGTAATCTCATGGTCATTAAATTTCCACTTCCCTCCCTCTCCTGGCGAGAAAGAATATAGCATTTGATGCAGTTGTCGAATTACACCCGGTCGAATCATAATATCGGATGCTGAACTATGAATAAGAGAAAGTACGGAACGGTATGCGGCCACCTCATTTTCAGAACGATTTTGTGGTGTTGTTTTTTCTGCCATTAGCTCTTTTAGCCGCTGATTCTTAATTACAATACCTTCAATCCGATTGGATGACTCTGTACTTTGAATGGTGGCAACCTCCTGTAACTTTCTTAAAACCTGAGGAGATTGCTGTTCGTACAGGCCTTGTTTTCCTTTATAAATAGAAATGTCAGAAATCAAACGCAAGAGATTTGAATTAATCATCAAATGGTTATGTAAAAAACTGTTATTAAAACTAGACATCAAACTTCCTCCAGCACTCTTTTTCTCATATCACTCAAATATTCTTATATTTTATAATACAAAATATAAGATAAAGTGGCAAGATATAAGAAAAACACAAAAACGACGGAACGTATAAAACGTCCCGTCGCTTTGATCACAAGTTCCTACCTATTAACCTACTTCTTTTCTACCTCAACCAGCCACTCGCTCAGATCCGGATTCTCTTTCTGCTGCATATCTTTATCATACGTCAATGTCCAGCGCGTCACAGACTTTGGAGACAGCTTCACCTGCGACATATCGAGCGTCCGCGACGCCACCACGTCCCCCGCCGCATCACGTAACGTAAACACCATCGCCTTGTCCAGTGCCACTTCCTCGCTGCGCCCGTTGCGCAGGAACAGCTCGGCCACCAGACTGCCGTCTTCCGTATAATTCACTGTCGTTCCGATGAAATTCACCTGATTCTCCGTCTGCTCAATCGCGCGTTTAATCTCATCGATCACCTGCTGGTCGCGCTCTTCAATATACTCTGACATCGAGAACTGGTCCGCCGGTTCGAAATCAAACTCCGACACCTGTGTCCGAATCTCGCCGTTCTCCATATGGAAGCCGACCGACCAGGAAGACAGATCGGCCTGCGGCACCAGAAAATCGCTGTATGGAAAGACGAAACGCCACGGCATCGCGCTGTGCGCCGGCACCACGCCCGCCTCGCTCATATCGAACACGCTGCGCGCAATCGTATTCTGCGCCGCATCCTGCAGCACCAGCGGCACGCGCGTTAGCGCAATGTCCGCATCCATATTATTACGCAGCACCGCAAGCAGCGACAGCCCGGTCGTATCCTGTCCGATTTTATATCCATCAATCGAAAGCTTCCCTTCCGCCACTTCCGGCAGCTCACTCAGGAAAAACTGCATTACATACCGGTCCTCCTGGGCGAACTGGCTGTCGAATTCTTTCGGAAAATAAAGCCCCATCACCGGGCGGACTTCTTCCGTTTTCTCAAGTTCGGCATGTTCTTCACCCGCTGCGGGGGCTTGTTCGACTTCCTGCTGTTTCGCTCCAGAAGAACGAAGTTTTTTAAAAAACGAAATCATAGGCAGAATCCTCCTTCTTACTCTTGTCTCATTATACCGCTTTTACCTCCAAAGAAGAAGGGCAGCCAAAAATTAGCACATGAGATTTACGATTGTGTCTATACAAATTACTCCATATACACTTCCAGTGCTTTGCGCAGCTTGCCAAGCGCTCGCTGTTTCTGTTTCTTTACACGTTCATACGGAATACCGATTATGGCGGCAACGTCTTTCAAAGAATGTCCATAGCGAATATGCAGCGTCAGGCATCTCGCCTCCGCCTCGGTCAGATGTGTCATCCACGCCTGCCATACCGCCGCTTCGTCCGGCGGCCATGCGTTCGTATCTACAATCATATCCTGCCAATCGCCCTCTCCGTCTTCCCCGCAGGGCGCAGGGAACTGATGGCGGCTTTGCCAGCGGTACTCCTTCGCATCCCAGTTCAACAGCGCACCGCGCACGATAAGATAGACATAGCTGGACAGGGAAGCTCCCCTCTTTGCATCATAAAACGCAAGCCGTCGCCAGCACGCGATGCGGGCCACCTGCCTCGCTTCATCCCGTAACCCGATGGGATAACGGGATACCATTCGTTCCAGCAGCCGTTCATACGTACTGAAAAACTCGACCCATTCGTTCTCTTCCATTGCTTCTCCTCACATTCGCGAGGACCGGTCCTGCATGTATTGCGCGCACTTTCATCATAGCCGCACCGGAGCATTCCTGCAG
>NZ_DFMZ01000004.1:109780-141080 GCF_002375825.1 Aneurinibacillus sp. UBA3580 | reverse complement strand
GGAGCATTCCTGCAGGAAGCCGGGAAGAGATAAGAGAGTCTTTGTAATTTTTTTCACATAAAAAACAACACGGTATCAGAAAATAGGCAGCATGAGATAGGGTGTATCAAACAATAGAGGTAAATTCAGAATGAAGGATGGAAGCGCAGCACATACTTGTTGAGGAGATGATTAGCATTGCGCAGCTGGCGGCTAACACGTTGACTCGAATATGGAATATCGAGTCTGTGACGATCTTTAAGAAAGAGTGTGCTGTCAGAACCGCTGTCTCGTTCGGTGTAGGTCAGAATGGAAGATTTGCGGGCAAATGCGGTGCGGTGTGTTCGATTGTCTGAGAGCTGATACAGAAACGGAACAAGTACCAGATTTTGATGCAATACAAGCGGTGCGAGCTTACGCTGGCCAAGTGTCCTGTAGGAGAATTTGCAGAGCTTCCGCCTGTCCATGCAGCATAAGTCGATTAAGCGGTTACAAAATTGGTTTGTTGTGCACTCGGCGTAGTAGGTTTGCTCACCGATACAAAGAATTGTCACGTCACCAATACCGGATAACTGTCCCGGATAGAAGAGATGGCCATCCTGCGCAAATCGTTCAACAGCAACTTCCTTGCTTATTAATTGGTGCATACTTGATTTTCTCCCCTTTTCATCAAAAATTAGGATAATTTGTATATATTTATATTATCCTATCACTTCCTGTAGAAAAAGGGGCTATCGATCGCAAGTTTCGCGGTTGTTCTACAAATCTACAAAGTTCGTACTAAAAAACCCCTCTTTTCAGAGGGGATTATGACTGAACATTCATTCAATACAGCATATCTAATTCTATCCTATACTGCTGCCTGCTATTCAATGTAAACCGTTTTGCTTTCTGCATCCCAACGAGCTTTTGAACCTAACGCTTGCGCAACATGAGCAATTGGAAGCATCATTCGCTCATTCTTAATTTCAGGCGCTACATCTGTCGTAATGTCCGCTCCATTCACTGTTATCTTTTTCACACCCATCTTAATCTGCACCACTTTGTTTCTCTTAAATAAAGAAACGGTTTGCGAGGCCTTATCCCATACAATATTATCCTCATTTATTCCCATCACTTCAGCCACATATCGCACCGGTAAGTATGTTCGGTCGTTCTTGATATAAGGAGCTGCATCCATGGTTTTCTCTACATCACCAATTTTATATGTCGTGCTACCGATAACGAATGACCCGGTTAAATTCGTTTCTGATGGTGCCGGAGTAATTACATCCGCTACTTTGAAAGGTATGCCGCTTGTGATGTTAAATAACAGACTATTATATGGATGAGCTACTGCTGAGCCTGCAATCTTTGCTTCTAAAATCCCTTCTGGCACAGAACGGTCTACCGACAATTTAATATCAGAGATTTGAATTTTTGAAGGCTTTGTACTTTCCCCTTTAATATCTATTTTTAGACCTTCATACATATCAGTTGGGGCCTTTGATAAATCTTTAGCTTGTATAACCTGAACCGAATCAATGAGTAAATCACCCTCAATCACCTTTATCTTTGGTGTACCTGTGAAAGTGACCCCCCTGGAGAAATAAACAAGAACATACCCTTGCTGTTTTCCAGCCACACCAAGATCAACACTTTGCTTAACGGCTCCCTTTACGGTTTCAGCAAGAATAATATCCGGAATAGCCTGTCCTTGCAAGCCGATCTTTAGCTTTCCTTCCGCTAATGGTTTGGGTATGCCCGGTGGTATGGATTTAGCAATGACTACTTCTTGCTTTTCGATACCAGCCCCCTGGACGGTTGCTTTAATGTCACCATAGACGCCTGTTTTAACTGCAAGGGCAGCTTCAAATACCAATTTGCGTTTACTGCTGGAAGGCGTGGTAGGGATAGCAAATGTGACTGTGTTTCTTTCAGCGTTTACAGTTCCGGTAACATCACTGCCAGAGTAATTAATTGAAGGACTGACAATAATCCCGGTTAACGGATTCACAGTTCCAGGGATTTTTACTGCGTCCGGTAATTCTACCTCTACTTCCCTTCCACCGATGAAAGCGCCCGGTGAAGTTTCTTCGATTGTCATCTTTACGACTTTTTTATCATCGAACTTGCTGGCGAGGATCTGGTTAACTTGTTCGACTTTAACAATTCCTCCCCAATCAAAATACTCCGCAACAACGATGTCATTATCAGAAATATCTGTACCGGTAATATTAACTGTTACATCACCTTTTGCAGCATTACTGTCTGCTTTAATATGTGGCTTGATATAAACGTAACCACGCGAACCAGTGGATTTACTGGTTAAATTATATATAATTGTTAGCTCATTGTCGCTAATTGCTGGTGTCCCTACAATTGAAGCTTTACCGGAGAAACCACCCCCAAATGTGATATCATTTGTTGTCATACCATCCCACTTGAAATTAGAAGGCAAACGTAGTTTAATTTGATTGGTTGCACCAGCACTTATAGAACCAATATAATTTTCTTCAATACGAATGGTGCCGCCATCGCCTGTTTCGCCAATGTTTTTCACTTCGTTAACTGTAGCTGTTGTAGAAACAGAGCCTGTAGTAGCAAATGTATACTCACCAGAAGTTACAGTACTATCCATAGATTCTATTTTCAATTTTAATTCGCCACTAGCGCCGTTTAATTTTACTTGAAGCGGTAACTTAATTTTATTATTTTGGCCTTTTTCGGTAAATGCACCAGCCTTAGGTCTAATTTCAACAATTTGTTCACCGACAACCTTTACTTCTGCAGCATTGTCAGTACCCCCATCTAGTGTAAAAGAAGAAGAACCAAAATTCCACTCTGTTCCAGAAGGAAGAGTTACACGGAACGTATCTGAAGTTGTTGTCCCAAAATCAATATCATCCTCTGCGATATACAAATTGTTACTACCAGTTAACGTATCATTATTCTTTACCCTCAGGATTTTATCTACATAGTTAGAACTATTAGCACTTACAACAGATATCCAGGGAGCAATAGCTAATGGTACAGTAAGCACCGCGATCGTCCCTCCACACAAACCTTTGTGTATCTCCTTTTTCATAAAATTCCCCCTAAATAATTTAATTTTTACCTCTTCCAAAAAAGAAAGCGCTATCAAAAATCCCCTCCTCTCTAAATGAAAAATAATTGAATAGTTAATATATTTGAATTATAGATATGTGTAATTATAAAATCAACATTAATTATTAATATTTTAAAATATTTACAAAATTAATTTTGTAACTTAAATAAAAGCGGGTGTCCCCATCACTTTTTGGGACACCCTTCTTCACTATCATATATACGCATAAAAAAACGATAAGCGACCTATATATTGTATTCTGTTTGAACTCAGAGCACCTTTGAGATAGCTTCTTTATTCTATACTTATTCACTATGCCCCTGCAGCTACCCAAGGTTTCTCATAAGCTAACTTTAAGTTATCCAACTGAATAAGCGTATCAAAGATTTGTTTTTTATAATTAGCTACGGCCAATTCCGCAGCTACCACGTCGGCTTTAATACCTACACCAGCATCATACTTAACCTGAGCCATTTTAAGTGTTTCTTCTGCATTAGAAAGATTAATTGTTAAAGATTTATATTGGTCTTCTAATTGCTTAATTGAATAGTAGATAGAACGCATACCATCAGAAAGCTTTTTCTTTGTATCCTGCACCTCGTTAGCGGCTGTCCTGACATCAATTTCGCTGGCTTTATAAGGTGTACTACCGGCATTATATGTGTACAGATCAACATCCAGCCGTTTAAGCTTTACCTGATCCTCTGCCATAGCTACAGCATTACTATTTGACACCACATATACAATATCATTCTCCAGTTCATTTTCATCCTTATCAAATGGTTTGAACTGCGGTTCATCAATAAGCGCAAAGCGAGTCTCTTTTGGAACACCGATTAAAGAATTCAACTTAACATATGCATCATCTAATGCTTTAGCTGCCAATGTCTTTTGCTTTAAAGCTGCTTCATATTTTCCTTCTTCCTGGCTCAGTTCATATTGACTAATTGTGCCTTCTGCAGCTTTGTAGGAAGCCAGCACTTTCTGTATCTCTTCATTTTTTGCGGAGGCTTCAGCCAGTTCTTTTGCTTTTTTGGCTTTTAGCACATTATTATATGCTGTTTTTACTGAATAGGTAATATTATCTTTTTGTACCTCATAATTCCGTTTACTCGCTCCCCAGGCAACGTCTGCCTGCGCAACGCCTTTTACTAAAGCACGATCCGCAGCATCCTGTGCGCCATTTCCCGTGCCAATAGGTTCATAATCAATATTCTCACCAGCAGCCTGACGCACTTCAAAAGCACGGTCAATAGAATCTTTAGCATTTTTAAGAGAAATACTGGAAGAAAGGGCTTTTTCCAATGCTTGCTCATATGTTAAAGACTGTGTTTGAACTACAGGAGCCTGTTCCGCTTCCACTGCATAGGCCGGCAAAACCGCCGGAAACAATAGTGCGGTAGAAAGGACAAAAACAGGTAATTTCTTCACCATACTCATCCCCTTTTATGAAAGGAAAAATTATAGGATATGAAAAAGGAACTCCCGAACGGGAGCCCCTTCTTCATTTAATTATCAAACTACTTATTTCGCAGCTTCAATTGTGATTTCGCTAGTTTCTTTGTTCCATTCGATGTTAGCATTCAGAGCATTAGCCAGGTAACGGATCGGAACCATTACACGGTCGTTTGTTTGAGCTTTGTTGCGCCATACCGGAACATCCATCGGAACTTTCGCACCGTTTACAGTCAGGAACTTGTCGCCAACTTTACCGGAAACTACACGGTCGCCTTTGAATACTGTGAACGTGCTAGTTTTGTCATCCCAGATGATTTGATCATCGGATACGTTCAACGCATTAGCAGCGAAGCGAACCGGCAGGTAAGCGCGATCCCAGCCTACAAGCGGAGCTGCATCCATTTCAAACTCTTTTCCGTCAACAGTGTATGTTTTGCTGTTGAGTTTGAATACGATGTTAGAAGCCGTTGTATCTCCAGGAGCCGGAGTTACTGTAGAGCCCAGAGTGAATGTTACAGCGTTTTGAGTGTTGAATTCACCCGGATCCATTGCATTCGATGAACCGCCAGTATAAATAGAAGTTTGAATCCATCCTTTGGAAGTAGTGTAGTTTTCTACTACCGCACTACCACCAATTTTGGCTTGAATTGGTCCTTCTGCTACTGTACGATCCAGTGTCAAAGAAACATTAGATACTTTAATTTTCATTGGTTTTGTGATACTTTCGCCTTTAACCGGAATCGACAGTACATTGTCATCGTTAGTACGACGAACATTGGATGTATCAATAGTACCATCGCCTTCGACTACTTCAACTGTTGGTACTTTGGAGAATTTCACGCCAGTCGGAAGTTTAACGGTAATTTCACCGTCGCCACCAAAACCTGTTTCCTGGCTCTTTTCGAATGTACCTTTCTTTGCTTCAGTAATATAGAAGACTGGAGCAGCTTGATCTTGAGCACCGATTTTGAATTTGCCAGCTTCTCCTTCAAGGCTTGCAGCCGCCGGAGCAATCGCTTTTGCTACAACAAGCTTTTGTTCTTCAACACCAGCGCCACCTACAGTTGCTTCGATATCGCCAGTTTTGTTAGCTTCTACACTCAAACGCACTTTGAATTCAATTTTTCCGTTTATTGTGCTATTGGTGCTATTATTTGTAATATTGATGCTAAAGTTATCATCTGTACCATCAACTTCGCTATTTGTTGCACCTACTGAAGGTTTAGTTGCTTCAACTGAACCAGAAACAGCCCAATCACTAACGTCAACTACTTTTACCCAACTTGGGAATTGAACATCAATGTCACGGCCTGCTACAAGAGAACCTGGTGTAGCTTCTTCAATCGTAATTTTTGCAGTTTTCGTGTTTTCATCGAATTTACCAGCTGTTAATTCTTCCACACTTTCAACTTTTAAGGTAACGCCATAGTCACCGTATTTTGCTACAACAACGTCAGCATCAGAGAATGAGTCACCGCTAATGCTAACTGTTACATCGCCATACGCAGCATCCTTATCAGCTTTGATTTTAGGAGTAACATACAGATAGCCACGAGCGTCTGAAGTTGAAGGCAGGCCAGTAAGTGATACTGTCAGCTCATTATCAGATGTTGTTACAGTGTTGACTGAACCAGTTGCCCATCCACCACCTAAAGTGATGTCACCTGTCCCCATTCCATTCCATTCAAAGTTAGAAGGTAATTTCAACTTCAGAGTTTGGTTTCCAGATACAGCACCAGTTGCATTTTCTTCAATTCGGATCTTTCCACCTGTACCAATTTTACCGATATTTTTCACATCATCCACTGTCGCAACTGTTTTTCCGCTGTTTGCAACAGCAAACGTGTAAGAGCCAGAATCTACCGTACTATCCATACGATCTACAGTAACTTTCAATTCGCCAGATGCACCATTTAATTTCACACTGAGCGGTATGGTAATTTTACCATCAGTCTCACCATCACCGAAATTAGCCCCAGTCGGACGAACTTCTAAAACTTGGTCGTTTACAACTTTTACAGATGCTGTGTTATCACCAGCACCAATAGTAATTGTGCTTCCAGGAACATATGCTGGTACACCAGCAGGTGCGCCGGAAGGTACCGTGCTATTCCAAGTAACGCCTGAAGGAAGAGTTACACGGAACGTATCAGATGTAGTAGTTCCAAAATCGATATCATCTTCTGCAACAATAAGGTTGCTAGAACCATTCAGTGTAGCATTTGTGCTTACTTTTAAATTTTTGTCTACCTGGTTATTACTGTTTGCGCTAGCAATTCCAGCGCCGAACGGAGCTGCTACAGAAGCAAGCAGTGCTGAAGTAGCAAGAACTTTAAGAGCTTTATTCTTCTTCACGTCTTTTCCTCCTAAGTTAGGATAATATTTTTTTGCGGACAGTTGCATCATTTACTTATCCGGGCTTTACCATATTTCAGTAAATATGCAACCCGTTTGTGAAGGAACTTTCCGCTTTCGGTTTGGTTGAGAGCATTGTTTATCTATATCTCGAGCCTCTAACCCCATTATGTACCTTCACCCCCTTTCGAGGAGTAGAGCTCTCTTTATGTATGCTTTTTGTAATAGAATTTTAATAAAAATAATATATTCGATATTGGTAGAATATACTATTTTTATTCTCACAAAGCACAGTATACAACGACTTAATATAAAAGTAAATAGATAAGGTATCAAAAGCCTATTGTATTATGCTACATACTTATAGACGAAGATTCTTTTAAAAAGTTGCGTTGTTTTCAACTTTTTTCTTTGTCTCCATCTTTGTTCGCAATTTCCTCGCGTTGATTTGATTTACACTTAATTAGACGATGCTCTGCTTAAAAAGTTGCTTTCCCTTAAAAATATTTTTTAGAAACTTCCTTAAGAAATAACCTCTCAGTTTTTTACTGCTCGATTGCCCGCATGTCCTCCCTCACTACGGATACATTAATCCCGAACAAAATCCAAAAAATAACGGCCGTGCCTATAATGGAATCGTTAAAAACAGCTTGAATCAAATATGCGCACCATGCGAGCAACAAACTTACCACTAAGGCATACCTTCCGTTATTTCTTGCTTTCTTAAACCATTTAATATGCTCCCATACGTGCCTAAAAACAAGAACAAGAAAAGCCGCTAAAGCGAACACCCCTGCTCCGTAGGCAATACCTAAATACATATTATGCGGCTTATCTACAATTACATTGGGATCATTTAGATTAGCCGCTTTATCAGGATCGTTCTGAGGAAAGTAGTAAGCCAGTGTATCAAGTCCATAGCCAAGTATAGGCTGCTGCTTAATAAGCTCGATCGTTTTTGTCCACTCGTACAGACGCCCGGTACCAGCTCCAGTACCTATTGCAGGCAAATTAAACTCACTGAATTCTTTTGCTGGCTCCTCGGCAAAGGCTACAGGCAGAGAAAGGATGTTTTCTATTGCTGAATATGTGCCTGTTTCTTGGTACTCTGCACTGGCAGAATTACGCAAGAAGAAACCCACACTTTCTTCATATACACGTGGATTGTGTAGGTTAAGAGTTGCCAAAATCGCTCCAAATACAATAACAGCTCCTGTCACAGTGATTATTGCCTGCTTTCGATTTGCAGCAAATATAGATGCAACAAAAATAAGCGGGAGAATGATAACGAGTGTAAGGAATCCACTTGTCGATAAGGCAGTTAATAGCATGGCAAAAGAGATGCAAGCAAAGAATAGATTCATACCTTTTTCTTTTTTATCTTCATCTAAAGTCGCTTTCGTCAGAAACAAAGCGACAAGCACACTTGAAATCCCGCTTACATAATTAGGATTGTTGAAAGTGCTGCTAATATAAGACCCTGCACTAATAGAGCTCTCTGGTATACTCGAAGGAAATACAATTGCTCTTATAAAAGAATTTTTAATCAGCTCATATCCATAAAAGTGAAGGATTCCCATAAGCGCATTTATCAATGTTAATGGATACAGGGCATAGAAAATCCACTTAATTTTCTCTTTTGAAAAAAGCGTATTGGCAGCTATAAAGAATAATGTAATGTAGCCTATATATGTTAAAGTTCCATCATGTCTATTATATTGACCAAACAGAGCTATTGTTTTGTATTGGGCAAATAGAGCAGAGCACAGAATAAAAGCTAATAATACAACAACAGGTTTATTTATATAACTTTCCGGTATTTCGTAACCTTTTCCCAACATTTTATATAGCAAAAATGCTAATAATATAAAAATAAAAATGAACATAAGAGTAAACTTATAATATGTAAATATATCTGTTTTTAAGCCGCTATCTAATGAGGAGCCTGTAATCAATGGGCTCGAAAATTCAATAAAAGCGACTCTTACTAGTAAAGGAATCAGCGCAATCATTAATAATAAAAGAGTAGCTATTTTACTATCTATACTTTTTTGTGCTTCCGCCAACAAAAGCTCATCAATGCTCCTTTTTTTTTCACTCATTTTTCATCCTCCACACAAGTCTACTTTATCTTTTTTTGGGCATCCAATAATATTGTTTCAACTGCCGGGGAAGAAACAGAGCCTGATTCCATACCGACCTTTTTACTTTCTGCCAGATACTTCTCCGCTTTCTTGTAATCACCTGACTTATAAAGACTTTCACCATAATGAGCTAAGAATTGATGATTTCTCAAAAGAAAGGGCCGAATTTCTCTAGCTCTTAAGAAGTATTGATTTGCTTCTTTATATTTTGCTTGACCTGACAAGGACAAAGCATAATGCCAAAGTAGCATATAACTATCAGGATGTTTTTTTAATAATTCACCATAAATAGTTTCGGCCTCAGAAAATTTCTGTTGCTTTAGTTTAGTGTTCGCTTCATTAAAGAGCTGGCTGTCTTGAGCAAAGCCTTTATCTTGCTTCTCTCCCATGATAACCACAGCTATAATGCCAGCAAGTAATATAACAAAAAAAACATAAAAGACAATATTCCGTACTTTGCCTGCCGCCTGTTCTTTCATTCTTTAATCCTCCTGCCTATTGCTTTTCAGACAACGTTAATTCGACATGTTTCATCATTTTCCTGCATAAAAAAGTAAAATACCAGGAAAAGTTTCCTGATATTTTACTTTTTTAAATGTACTTTATCTCCCTGGCCAGAAGCGACTTCTGAATATCCAAAGTGCTTCAGCATCATCTCATACTCCCTTGTATATTTCCTATTAATCCCACGCGCTTGTTCACTCTGAAATAGCACACGGATGGTCTGCAATAAAATTTTAATATCCAAGGCAAAAGAATAATTACGGACATACATCAAATCAAATCGCAATTTATCCTCTGTATTGGTACTGTATTTTGCCATAACTTGGGCTAATCCTGTGATTCCTGGTTTAACGGACATACGATACGAATAATCCCGGATGGTTTGCTCAAACTGTTCAATAAAAAACTGACGCTCCGGTCGAGGTCCTACCAAGCTCATATCGCCTTTTAATACGTTAAATAGCTGCGGGAGTTCATCCATGCGAGTAGCCCTGATAAACCGCCCCAAAGAGGTGATACGTGGATCATTATCCGCAGCAAAAATTGGCCCTGTTAGTTTCTCAGCTCCCTCTACCATACTGCGAAATTTATAAATCATATATTTTTGTCCGTTCTTCCCTATCCTCTCTTGTTTGAAAATAGCCTTTCCATTCGAGTTCAAGGGGACGAGAATATAGAGTCCAAGCATTATAGGGCTAAAAAGAATAATTAAAAATATAGAAGCAAAGATATCAAAGGCACGCTTTGTAAAAAGCTGTGCTGGAGTCAGTCCGGGAGGTTGAACTGAAAGAACAAGCATATCGTCAATTTGTTGGGGCTCTGCATCTAAAACAAACAGCTCAAATAACTCCGGGACAATTAAAACTTCTTTACGACAGCGCGCACAATAACTTAGAATTTCAGCCTTTTCATCCTTAGCAAGGGAGGGACTTAAAAGAACAACATCAACTTCCTCAATGACACTTATATGCACCTTCCATTGCTCCACAGAAAGAAATCTGTGAACAACGAACCAACCTGCAGCATGACTCAAGAACTTATAAGCGAAAGCTACTGCGCTTTCCAAATCCCTGTCTATAATTAATACTTTACGCAAGCCATAACGTCGTTTAGCGAACCACCAAATAGCTGTCCGCGTCAAAGCAAGAAATAGAATTTGAAGCAGCATAGAAAGGATAATAACGCTCCGCGGAAAGGAGAAACCCCGATACCAAAAAGTAAGAGCCATGGTAGAAAGTCCTAAAGTAGCAACAGCCAGGACGATTAAATACAAAAGATTATATAAGCTTTTCCTTCGCCAATTCGAATAAAGGTCAAACATATAAAAAATAATAAGGGTCACAATAGATAACCAGGGCAGCACATTTGCGTACGAATCCCAGTTATAATCCGGAATCTCGTTCCCGAATTTAATCCAGAATGCACTCACGAAAGCAAGGTTAACTAAACATAAATCTAAAAGAGCAAAAATCCCCTTATATATTCTCATTCTTGAATTTCTGGTCATAAGTACCCTCTACCTGTCCTCTCCGCTGACGCACCTTGAAGTTAGCGACAAAGATAACAATCGCAAATTTTATGATTTCAAAAGTTGCTCTGCGTCCACTTTACGAAGCTTACGTGCTGGCGTACCCACAACAATCCACTCTGACTCGACTTGCTTTGTAGCTACGCTACCTGCTCCCACTACCCCTTCTTTTTCGACTTTAAGTCCTGGCAGTAGCGTAGCATTAGCTCCTACTCTGCCACCATCCTCAATTATGCAACCTCTAAATTCCTTAAATCGTTTCTCCGTTCGCCCCATATAATTATCATTACTCGTTACTACACAGGGAGCAACAAATACATCATTGCCAATTGAAGAAAAAGCCGTAATATAAGCGTTCGTCTCGATTTTGCAGCGTGCACCAATACGGCATTCATTTTCAATGGCAACACCGCGACCAATAATTGTCTGCGTACCAATTGTTACTTTTTCGCGGATTGTAGCCAAGTCAGCAACAAACACTTCTGAACCTAGAACCGCCTCTGTATAAATGATAGCATTCGTCCCAATTGTAGATCCTCGTCCAATTATCGCAGGCTTGAAATCTTTTTGCTCCTTTAAAATGGAACGTTTAGCCCGCATCGGTTTTTTCCCAATTACAACATTGTCATGGATTTGACAGTTCTCTTCAATCGTGCTCCCTTCATAAATAATTACGTTATGGCCAATAGTAACATTGGACCCTATCTTTACGTTTTTTTCTATTATACAATTATGTCCTATTACTACGTTCTCACCTATTATGGCCTGATCGTCAATATATGTGCTCATTTTTTCCTCCATATATACTCGTGAGCAGCTTTGCAAGCTGCTGTGCCTGCTTTTCACGGCTATAATATTTTTTTACTATATGTAGTCCATTACTGCTTCTTTGCATTTTTAAGGCTGAGATTACTTTTCTACACACATTTGGAAGGTATTTCTCACCCTGTTCTTTCATATTACCATAAAAACCTATATTATGTTTATCCAGTAAAGCTTCTATTTCTCCTTTTACGGTTGAAATAATGTATTTATTGTGAAGGAGATAGTCAAACAGTTTATTTGGAAGCGCATCATTAAAAAGAGGGATATCCTTAAGACAAATAATAAATGCATCGGCAATTGACAGATAAATACCTATCTCAGACTTTGGAACGGCCGGTCTAAATATAATGTTATTAAGCTTCAGTTCATTTGCAAGTTTCATTAAGGCTTGCTTTTCTACACCTTCTCCAATTAACAGAAACTTTATATTCTCTTCAGTTTGAAGTTGCTGGGCAGCATAAATAATCTGTGTTAAATCATTTGCAGGGCCATGGGCACCGGCATACATAAATATGATATCTTTATCATTTATTCCCAATTCATTTCTTAGTTCTTTTCTTTTTATTTTGTCGACTGAAAGCGAGTAATCTTGCAAATCAATACCATTAGGCAAAAAGAAAATTTTGTCAGAACAGACTCCCTTTGCTTCTAAGCGCGGCCCCATTCCTTCTGTAAGAATGATAATTTTTTCCGCATTGCGATATAAAGTACGCTCCATCCAGGTCAAAATCTTTACAGTTAAACTAGTGGGGCTTTTCCCTCCGATTTCAACAAGGGAATCCGGCCACAAATCCCTTACTTCTAAGATAAAGCTTGCTTTCCTGTATTTAGCTAAAAGCATAGATGAAAAAGCAGCGAAGAGCGTAGGAGATGATCCAATAATTATCGAAGGCTTCTCCCTTTTGCATATTCCTACTGCAAGCACTGTAAAGGCAAACAACAACATATTCAACATGCGGGATACCCCGTTATCTTTATACGAGATAGCGCCTATCCAGTTTATCAGGAAAGCTTCCACTTGCTCTTGCTTTATTATCGTCCATGGAGAGAATCTATATCTTTTATTGTGATGTATAAAATTACTTCCCCAGAGTTCTACTTTAAATTGTTTAGATAAATATTTCGCCAGTTCGTAATGTCGGGAACTGGCTGGATATTCAGGAGTAGTGCTGTACTGATTGATAATCCATACCCTTTCTTTCATTCCTCTTCTCCCAATAAATCCTTATACAGGTTAACTAGCTTTCTACCTTCTTCTTCCCAATTCCCTTCTGTCATCGCCCATTCTTTTGCCCTTGCTTTGCTTTCCACTAGCATTTTTTTATCTTGTGTCAGCTTAATAATAGCCTCCGCAATGCTTTTGGGATCATAAGGATCAAACAATGTTCCAAACCTTACCTTTTTATTTAGCTTGCGAATTTCCGGTACATCACTTGCGGCTACAGCCAGTCCAGCCATCATATATTCTGATAATTTATTAGGCAAACTATAATAATTATTTAAACATGTAGGCTTATAAGGAATAATTCCTATATCGCATTCACTTGCTTCCTTCACTAATTCTTTCATAGGAACTGGTGGGCAAAATTCAATTTTCCCTTCTTTTATATATGTTTCAGCTAACTGCTGCAGATGTTCTTTAAGGGGGCCGTCACCTCTGAAACGAAAAAGTACATCTGCAGGTAAGTAACGGGCTGACTCTATCATTTCTTCCAATCCCCTGTCTTTGAGATAACCGCCATGGTATAAAACGATTGTCTTCCGAATACCTTCTGCAGCAAACTGTGAGACCATTAATGGTCCTGATACTTTTTTTGTAAAGTTATGAATAACGGCAGGCTTTTCCGGCAAACTATATCTCTTTTTTAATTCCTCAGCAATAGATTCGTTAACCGTAATTACTTGTTCAGCTTTCTTAATAAGAAAGTTTTCGCCTAACATTACTATTTTTTTGAACCACCCCGGAAAATCAGCTCGCTGTTCTACCCAAAGTTCATGGGAATCATAAATGAAACGCCCACGATTTACTTTGGAAGCCACATAAGCGATAGGAAGCATTTCAAAATCATGCGCATGATAGACATCCGCTTTAGTTTGTATAGCTAAACGTGCAAGTTTGTACAATCCCCAAACTTTATTCAAACTTAGCCTTACTAAAGTTAAAAAGTTAAGTCTGGTACTATCGATTTTTTTTCTGATGTTATCAATCCGACATACACTATACCCGTTTACCCTTTCCTCATTCTGCAAGAAAGTTGAATTTCTTATCCCAAACACCAAAACATCATAAGTAGAAGAAAGGGTCTCCGCCTCCTTTGTTACACGCGGATCAGAAGTAACTGCATTGAACACCAGCATGCAGATTTTTTTCTTCATGATACCTCTACCTTTTCACGGATTCTTCCATCACTGTCCACATATTCGGGATCTTCATCAATAAAAATCTTAAACCAAAGTTCGACGTTTAATACACTCCACAGTGCCCAACTTTGTTTTGCCGGAGACTCCAGCATAGAGTGGATCGCTTCGGCGTTAAAGATACCTCGATGATGTGCGCCTTGATCAAGTAATATCCGCTCGATAAAACTTTTATCTTTTTCAAACCATACATTAATAGGCGTGGGAAACCCCTTCTTATCCTTACGATTTAGAATTTCATCAGGAATTATTCCTTCCATCGCCTTTTTAAAAATGTATTTTGGCTCTAACCCCTTTACTTTGAGATGAGGGGGAATTGTAGCAGCCATTTCCACTATCCGGTAATCAAGCATAGGGACCCGTGACTCCAACGATACAGCCATACTTGTTCTGTCCTCAACTTGAAGCAAGCCCGGAAGATACGCTTTTATATCATGGTATAACATTTTGTCAAAAGTATTATCCGTCACATTTTTTCTGATGTATCGAAAGAAAGAATCGGCCGGATTATAACTGGCTAAGATATCATTTATTTCAGGACTGAAAACAGAGGCGGCTCCAGAGAAGGAAGAGCTATACTTTTTCCAAACACTCTCGAAACCGGTAGCTTCGCTTCTATTATCAAATAGATTCTTGCCTATTTTTTCGATTGTGGTTTTTATTCCATGCTGTTTTGCGTATCCCTTTACGAATGTAAATCTTCTAATAAGCTTGTCCAATAGAGATTGAGAAATAGCAGTCTGGTTACCCCCATTTAAAGAAGAACCCGCAACTTTTTCGTATGTAAAGAAATAACGCGGGTATCCCCCGAATATTTCATCTCCACCCTGCCCTCCCAATGCTACTTTTACATTAGAAGCTGCTAGCCGACAGACAGAATATTGAGGTATAATTCCTGGTCCTACACACGGTTCATCCATATGCCATACAAGCTTATGCAGGGATTCCTTGAAAAAACTTTGTGATGGAACTGTTTCCAGATAAGTCGTATGAGCATAACGCGAGACAAGTTTAGCGTATTTTGTCTCATCATAAAACTCATCCTCGGCAAATTTACCGGAAAATGTTTTTATCGATTGGGTTGAGTGTTTAGAAGCCAGACAGGTAACAGAGCTTGAATCCAGGCCGCCACTCAAATGACAGCCAAGAGGAACGTCACTGCGTAAATGGATGCGTACAGCATCATCGATTATAGACCGTAGTTCATCAATAAACTGTGCCTCCGATTTATCAGCATATTCGAAGGCAACGTCCCAGTATTGATTAATTTGAAGTTCCTTCGTTTCTCCTATAACCGCATAATGGCCAGGCATCAGCTTATAAATATCTTTGAAAAATGTTTTCTCATCAGGAATATACATAAAAGATAAGTAATCTAAAATGGCCTGATAATTCGGTTCTCTTTTAATGGTACGGTCTGCAATAATAGCTTTAATCTCCGAACCAAACACAAACTTATGCTTGTCAGCATAGTAATATAAGGGTTTAATTCCTAACCTATCCCTGGCAAGAAACAATTCCCTTTTTTCCTTATCCCATACGGCAAAAGCGAACATTCCGTTAAGTAATGAAAGACAAGCCGGTCCTTTTTGTGCAAATAAATGAAGCAGGACTTCCGTATCCGATTCCGTTCTAAATTCGATACCTAAGGCGCTCAGTTGTTTTCGAAGTTCTATGTAATTGTAAACTTCCCCATTAAACACGATGGTATAACGGCCATCAGCCGTTGTCATGGGCTGATGGCCTGCTTCTAAATCTATAATGCTTAAACGCCGAAATCCTAATCCCATATTTCTATCCAAATATATACCTGCATCATCAGGACCACGATGATTTATTATATCTCTCATTCTTGAAATTTGCCGCTCGTCCGCTATTTCTTGATTAAAATTTATTAGCCCGACAAAACCGCACATATTTTTCACCTGCTATGTTTAATTAGTATTTTAAATTAGCTCAATTAAATTTTTCTATAAAACGATTAACAACAACTGATGTTTCCGCCCGTGTCACGTTTTTCAAAGGAGCAAAAATATTATTGCTAACACCTTGCATAATCCCTAATCCTACAACCCTTTCTACACTTTCTTGTGCCCATGAAGCAACACTGTTACTATCTTTAAACGTTTTAATATCTCCATCTTTTTTTGCTATATCCTGTTCTTTATAGTTCACAGCATTATTAATCATGACTGCCATTTCTTGACGTGTTATCGGTTTATTAGGATAGAAATAGCCTGCACTGTCCCCTTTCACTAACCCTTTACTAAGTGCCATTCTAACCTCGGGTGCAAACCACTCTTGTCCATTTATATCTTTCAAATAACTTTTCTTATTTGATACATCATTGATACCTAAAACCCTCACTAAAAGTGATACAAACTGTGCTTTTGTGATTGATAAATTCGGTCCAAATGATTCATTTGTTATTCCGTTTACAATCGATTTGCGGGATAGTTCTAAGATATCCTCCCTTGCCCAATGGCTTTCTATATCACGAAAATTTACGGGTACTGAAATACTTTTTAGCTCATATCCTTTTATATTTAAATAATGAAATTTGGGGCCGCGATAAGGATGCTCTATCAATAGATTAACTTTATCCTTTTTAGCTTTGAATTTAATTATCCAAGGCTGATACGGTTTTTGATTTATAGATAAAGTTAAACTATCACCACTTGTTACTTCTCCGCCTGATACTATCCGTGCAGTTGCTCGGAAATTATCTTCCTCTCCTAATAGTTCTCCCCCTATCCAATCCGGGACTATAATAAACTGATATTGGTTTCCAGGAACAAGAGAAGTCAATGTCCATTCCTGTATATTATTAACACTAGCTGCCCCTATATAATTAGACCCTTGATTTTCTATGCCTAAATCTTTTTTTGTTAGTACAGACTTAGATCTAGTATCTAAGAATAGAGGATACTTAAAAACTTTATCAGGACCTATGGGCCCTGCTGGATTTGCTTTTTCATAAATCTCAGGGCCAATAAAGGCGCTAGTAGCCCACTGATTTTGCTCTTCGAACCTTCTATTATTCATGAATATCCTAACGACATTTTTATCTCTTCCTTTTCCATTCCTAAGCTCCCAAAAAGATAATACGTTTGGGTTAACTTTATTATCTGGTGTATCCGTATAATATACTCCATAAGTCGGATCGTATATACTCCATTTTCCGTTAACCTTTAGCTCAGCAACAGTATGGCCATACCCTTTTGGAAAATTCATCAGATTCACATATCGACCTTCAATACCTTGAGTTGCTGACAAGGCTAGAAGTACATTAGTAAATGTTCCACAAGCCCCTAAGCGCTCTTTAATAGTTGTCTCAGGATAAGCATTACTCCCAATCCCTACATCAAAATCTTTCATGAAATTCATAAACATTATAACTTTTTGATGATCAGATAGATTTTGATGGCCTTCTAATATCTGTTCAGCTATTTTTACTATCTCATTAGTAATAGGAACTCTAAAGATACTTAGAGGATTTTTAGGATCATCTTTCTTCAAAAAAAACTCACCTTGTTGTTCAGAGCCATTTGCCAGAACTTTATCAAAAAACGAAAAGACCAAAGAAACAATAAGAAGTATACTTGTAAAAAAAAACATAAAAGTTTTTCTGTTTTTCATAAAGAAAAGCGCCTTCCTTAAAGTAAGAATTTGTTTTTTTACTTATCATTCTCTGAGTAAGTTTCTAGATACGTTCTCCACCGCTCAGCTATGTCCATAAAAAAAAGATCGTTTGTAAATTGATAAAGCTCTTCTAAAAGCCTTATATGATATTTTTGATAGTCAACTCCCATATACCATCCTAAATGTTTGGATGGAATAACAAATTCATAACTTTTCCACTTTTTATCGCCCGTTGTGCGCCATTTTGCATCTGGAATATCTATAAAATCCAAATAGTTACCTTGATTTATATTTTGTATCTGAACTTTTATATCTTTTCTTTGTAAATCTTGGTATCTTATATTTACTTTTACATCAAATGGCTTTTCTAATTGTTTCAACTTCGTTTCCCATTCAGGAAGCTGCATAATGATATACGTATTCATCGTTGTTCCGCCTTTTACAGGCTGCTTATTCCTGTTCCTCCCGTCAATTAATATTCTGCCTGCTTTATCATTATCAAGCGAGCTCAGCCAATCCGAACCCGATATTCTCCAAGCACCGGAAAAATCATCTTCTCTACCTATGTCGAGAATAACCTCTTTCCCCGTCTGCATATCTTGAAAGGTAATTTTATCGATTGACATAACAGGATTATTATTCATATTTTTATCATCAAAAGCGACTCGAAGTATGATCTCACCTTTTTTTGGATTCAAGTCATACTTTGACCAATAACCCGTATCATATAAATCAATATACTTCTTTATCGTTTCAAGCCCCTGACTTGCTAATCTCTTTATTTTCTTGTTATCCGTTATTCTAGTTAACTCTAACAGTGCTACAGTCGAAATCATATGTCCATTTAAAATATGCGTAGGCTTTTCAGTAGGTACTTCTTCAAAGAATACACTGCCATCTTGTAATATACTTTTAAAACCACCCTTTTTTATGGGAATGTCATATGTATAAGCAGTCTTAATAGCTAATTCTTTATATTTTTCCTGTTTTGTTTCTTTATAAGCTGACAAAAATGCTTTGATTACATGTGCTTGTCCAAAAGCTGAGGGCCATGGTGCCTTTACTTGTACATCATTGTAAGCATTATCAAATTTATATTCCCATATTAATCCATCTTCGATTTTTTTTCCGTTGTTCTCTAACCATCTCAATGCAAGAACTTGCATATCTGAAAGTTTCCCATCCTCTTCTTCTCT
The DNA here is from genome assembly GCF_002375825.1 of Aneurinibacillus sp. UBA3580. NCBI lineage: Bacteria > Bacillati > Bacillota > Bacilli > Caryophanales > Paenibacillaceae > Aneurinibacillus > Aneurinibacillus sp. UBA3580. Next base: position 121,943 of record NZ_DFMZ01000004.1, on the reverse strand, counting down.
AGGTACAAAAGGAATTACATTTTTTGTCTTATTGTTATTCTTTATAAAACCTAGTACTTTCTCCCCTTCCATGGCTTGTGTCGCAATTTCAAACACATTGTAAACTTCCTTGCCATCTGGCAAATAAGCAACTATTATCCCATTTTTATCAAGATGATGTTTTACCAAAGGAGTCTGAGATGGTAAAGTTAAAGGCTTTGGTTTTTCGTTTACTTTAAATTCAACAGTTTCTCTTTGATAAACAGTCTCCTTATTATTTTTTAAATAATAAGGAGATAAAATTCCTGCAGTAACAAGGAGCACTCCAAAAACCAGCAATAAGATTTTTTTTCCTCGCACGCTTTTATTCCTTTCAAACCATATTTTTCTGGATATAATTAATCAATAAACTCTCTAAACCATAATTCAAGACAAAGCAGGCCCCACATCACCCGGCTAAACTTGGACTGATTGCCCAGCATTTTCTCTACCTCATTGGCATTATACAAACCTCTGCGAAATGTTTTTTCATCCAGCAAAATTTCTTTAATAAAACCGTTTAACTCTTTTTGATACCATTCATTCAACGGTACAGGGAAGCCCATTTTGTCTTTTCGATTGATAATCTCATCCGGAACGTGATTTTTTACCGCCTGCTTTAAGATATTTTTCGATTTTCCATTCTGGAACTTAATGACTGGTGGGATCGTAGCGACAAGCTCAATAATCCGATAATCTAGCAATGGCACACGTGATTCCAAACCTGCTGCCATACTGGTTCGATCTTCAACATGCAATAAAGCTGGCAAAGATGCCTTTACATCGTAGTAAAGCATTTTGTCCAGCAAAGAAGTAGCATTCGAACCATTAAACACCTGCTGGTATTCTTCAAACACTGAATATCCATCGTTTTGATGTAACAAATCAGAATAAAAAATCTCCTTCATTCCCTCGCTTCGATCAATCAATCGATAATATCTTTCATCCTGTTGTCCGAATAAACCTTCTTTGAAAAAGTGCTGTAACATCGGCTTATAGTTACGTAACAAGTTCAAATTCGGAATAATGGATGACAGTGTAGCGACAAAATGACCTCGATCTGCGGTTTCCATAATGGCACCTTTTAAACTCTCCTCCAGATACGCAACTAAATATCGAGCATATCCGGCAAAAATCTCATCTCCACCCTGTCCGCCAAGCACTACTTTGACATGCTGACTAGCCAGTTTAGACACCATATACTGCGGAAATACGCCCGGACCAGCTCCAGGTTCGTCCAAATAATATATAATATCTTGTATATTTTCGGCAAAATCAAAAGCAGTTGGAAACGTCTCATAATACTCAGCCTTTATATTTGATGCTACTAATTTTGCATAAGAGGTTTCATCATAATCTTTACTTTCGCTAAATCCACCCGTAAATGTTTTTAAGCCCATCCCTTCTAGCAATGAAGCTGCAAAACAAGCAATGGTGCTCGAATCGAGCCCCCCACTCAAATGCGAGCCAATCGGAACATCACTGCGAAGTCGAATTTTCACAGCATCTTCTAATAAAAAGCGTACTTTATCTATAAAATAGTCTTCCGTATGGTATGTATCATATTCAAAATTAAAATCCCAATATTTCTTAAATGAAGGATTTAAAGAATCGGAAAGCTGTATAGATAGTATGTGTCCAGGTTCAAGTTTATGAATTCCTTTAAACAACGTTTTATCCCTTAATGTGTATTGAAATACTAAATAATCTTGCAAGCCTTGTTCATTTACTTTACGAAGAGAGGGATTATGCGCAAGAATCGCTTTAATCTCAGAAGCAAAAACAAATTCCTCATTTTGCAGTGAATAATAAAAAGGTTTTACACCAAACCGATCACGTGCTGCAAAAATCTTATTTTTGTTTTTATCCCAAATCACAAAGGAAAACATACCATTGAAACGATTTACACATTCTTCTCCAAACTCTTTGTATGCATATATAATGACTTCTGTATCACTGTAGGTCCTAATCGGATGCCCTTTTTGAACCAATTCTTGTCTTAATTCAAGATAGTTATAGATTGCACCGTTAAACACGATCCAAATAGACTCATCTTGATTCGCCATCGGTTGTTTTCCATTAGCTACATCAATAATACTTAATCTTTTATGCCCTAAACCTATATTACTATGTATATATATTCCTTCATCATCTGGACCTCTATGGTTCAGCTTCTCTCCCATCACATGTAGTTCATGCTCATAAACAGGCTGTGAACGTCGAATAATACCGTATATTCCGCACATGCAAAACTGCTCCTTTTTCCCAAAATATCATATGATTTCCTGTGCTGTCGTAGCATAGTGTAAATACTGTTTTAAAAGCTTTTCTTCTTCGACCTGCCAATTAAAATGCTCAGCGACCTCATTTATTCGCTCTTTACACTGTTTCAATTTTGTTTCATCTTCAAAAAAGGAATCAATAGCCGCAGCAATCATCTGAGGATTTGAAAAGTCCTGCACCATTCCAATCCCCTGTCCAACAATTACTTTCTTTAAAAAGGGTAAATCATTCGCTAAAATAGGTAAACGTGCCTGAATAAATTCATACAATTTATTTGGAGAACAAAAATACGTGTTATTATCGATAGCCGGATAAGGAATAATACCTACATCTGCAGAACAGGTATACTTCAAAAGCTCAGTTTGTGGCACCGCATCCATGAAATATACTTTATCAATTACCTTGCTTTTTCTAGCTATATTTTTTAGTACTTCCCCGTATGTACCAAAGCCTAGCATTACAAGAACAATATTTTCATTCTTTACAAACTTCATTGATTTTACTAGATTCTCCAAGTTTCTTTTAGCCAAAAATCCGCCTTGAAACAAAAGGATTTTTTTCTTTGAATCGATCCCGAGCTTCTTATGTAGTAAGTTGCACGTCTTAAACTGTGGGTACTCTCCCCACTTATCAACTGCATTTTGAATTACTAAAGGATCCTTTACATGAACTGCGTATTTCTTTTTATATTTATTGATAATAGATTCACCTAATAATTCATTCGGCACAATCCAGAAATCAACTTCCGGTAACACTTCAGCTTCTATCTTTTCCAGTAGCTTTGCATACCGCTTAGGCAGCGTACATTGCTCAGTATAGTTCTCATGTGCATCATAAATTAAAGGGATATTTTTTTCTTTGGCAATCATATACCCGGCTTTCAAGGAAGGCAAATCATTTGCAACAATGAGATCTGCCTCTTCCTTGATAGCAGCTTCGTAAAAGGCTTTATCAAATATAGGAAAGAAATTTACATTAAACAGGCGAAATACTTTAAGCACAGTTGTATAAAGTACATTAATTGCTTTTTGCACAAGACGAATGAAAAGTGTAGAAAAATAATTAATACATTTAGTATTAAAAGAAACCATCTTATTTTTTAGCGTTCGTACCTTTTTTAACGAAGAATCCTCTGTAACAGCTACTAACCTCTTATTTGAATAAGAATTAAGAAAATCATTCCGCTTATAGGCAAAGTCCATAATTTTCCGATGAGCAGATTTATAAAACTTAACTAAACGTGAATGATACTCTATGTGCTGCAAATCAATTCTTTTTACTGTGATTTTCTCATCTATTCTCCCTGACAAAAAGTTGTCCCCAGAATAAGGAACTCCAATAATAGTAACTTCAAAGTTATTTTTAATTAACGTGTTTGCTTGCAAAATAATCCTGCGATCAATATCGGTATCAGGAGTGAGTACCAGCACTTTCAACCATAATCCCTCCAAAAATCAATATCTCTTTATAAACATCTATCTTTTACGCTTCAAAATAAAATCCAGTACCGTTCTGTTTTCCAATTCTTTTATTCGTTGTTGCAGAGAAGCGATAAGATTTTGATTTTGCACAATATCCGCCTCATATTTCTCTTTCATGAGCTTATATTGTTCCCGTTCAGCTTCTACATTTTGTATTTTCACTAATGTAGCTTCATATTTTTTGTGAAGTTCATTAAATTGAACTACTCTTGCTTGGAGCTCAGCTTCTATATTTTGATTTTTTACTAACTCTTTTTCATACTTTTGATGAAGCTCATCAAATTGAGCTACCCTTGCTTGAAGTTCAGCTTCTACGTTCTGATTTTTTTTCAGTTTTTCTTGATTATTTACAGTAAAGCTGGCTCTATTCCTTAAGAAAGCTACGTCTTCTTTATCGTCTGTATGCCTATGTTCAAAAAACGTAGCAAATACTTCGGATGGTAGTTCAACGAAGCCCCTGCCATTAAGCACCACACTTTGCAACCATATTTTTGTCCCATTTACCTCTAAAAAAGAAGGTACTGTATCTTGATCATCTTTTGTTGTAGAAAAATAGAAGCGAACAAAACAATTTGTATGAATCAATTCAGGTAGTATATCATCGAGAGAGATAATTGTTTTTCCATTATCCTTTTTTATTGGAGTTACTATACGATTTTGTTGTTCGAGCCCTTCAACCGATACATATTTAATTGGATGATATTCTCTAAATCCCCCTTGTACAGCTAACTCAAACACAAATCCTTCTGGGGGACACTTAATCCCTGATGGCACAGTTATTTTTTTTGTTTTCCATTGCATATCACCTTTATTATCCAACTGGTCAATAGGAACATATGATTTTTCCCTATCGTACACGTTTACCATTAACGCTTCTGTGGATATGTCTTGATATGTAATGGACAAAGCAAACTCATTTTCTGTAAATTTAGGTATGATAAAAATGGAATGATTACTTCCATCTTCTTTAGGCCCAATAACGCGGTATTCTTTATCTTGCTCTTTAATGATATTACTTAAATTAAGATTGTTATTACTTAAAACGTAAGGCTTAGGCGAAAAATAAACAGTATGATTTCGCTCAAAAAAAGGATTCGAAAAATCAATATTCCATTTCCCATCACTAATTATCTCTATGGAATCAAATGGAACTTTTGATTCAAGAATTAAATGGATGGAAGAATCATCCTGCATATTGTTTCCGGCGTTCTTTTCCAACAAAAAAAGGCATTCATTAAAGGAAAATTCCTCCATGCGGAATTGTTCTGCCACTTTATGAAATGAATCAATTACCGTATGATAAAATTTGGGGTCAGTCTCTTTCTTTCCATATACAAAGCGATTATCATTTTGCTTTACTCCGCACTGAGGACACACAGCGTGTTCCCAGTTATTAGAAAACGAATACAGACTTTTAATGTACTTGGCATATAAAGGAATATGAGGCCATTCATCTCCCGAAAATGCTATTTCTTTTATCTTAAAATTAGAACAAAATGCATCCTCAATCGTTTTCTTGGATATAGAATGTATATGAAGATTCACATGAAATTCCGTCCGGCAATGGATACAAGTCATTTGCCCGAAATCTAATTTTTCTTGAAAAGGTGTTACAACTAAAACATATTTTTTTGCTACCCGTTGGAGTTCTTTTACTCCTTCATGAAATACATCCGGAGGTAAATGTTCTAGCACATCACTAATAAGAATCAAGTCAAATTCTCCGTCCGAAAAAGGCAGCTGATCAATACTTCCGATAACTTTTTCTGTTTTCACATGTTTTAATGCTTCTTCACTTATATCAAGTGCACATACTCGTTCATATTTATTGGCTAACTGATTTGTAATAATCCCATTACCACTTCCTACATCTAATATTGATTTCACATCCTGCGGTATTTTTTGTACAATCATGTTGCAAACATCTAGTTGATATTGATTTGGCGTTTGAGTCCATAATTCAAAGGAATTATAATACTTCATAGAATTACTTTCGCCCATGCTTTATCCCCCATCTTACAGGATGATTAATCAATCCAATATCTACATTAATCCCAAAAGGCTGTTCAACTTTTATTTCATACATCTTATCATGCAAGTCATATGCGGCAGGTTCAACATTATCCAAAAGATTTACTTCTTTAAAAATAGCAGCCGATATTAAGTAGGTTCCTTTCCCTAAAAGCAAAGGATCAAATACGATTTCAACAGTCCCTTCTCCATTAATAGAAGGAATTTCAAACCCATCCTTATTGGATAAAATTTGCATTGCACATGTCCCATCTAACAAATAATAAGCTAATACAAAAACCGGGGCTTGTATTTCTTCTTTTGCAAAATAGTAAATCCGAACCTTTTTATATCTCGTATTTGTAAAAATATGAGTTTCTTCATTCTTTTCATTTAAAAATTGAACATCTCTAATAATTACTTCTCCTGAACCGTAAATTCGACTGTTCCTTTCACGTTCAGATAACAATTCACTGTAAACCTTTTCTTGCTCCTCATTATTTGTTTGGCCTTCTACTTCATCGCTATCTATAAAAGATACTGAAATTGACTTCCAATTAAAATCTTGATTTGCCTCCAGCTCACCTATACAAATATACTCTTCACCGCTAAAATATTCTATCTTCACTTTTTCTTTAGATACATCTTGGTATGTAATTTCTACTTTATATTTTTTCAATTCGTCCAGAGAAGGTATTTTAAAGGCAAATAACGCATGCTGGTATTCTCCACCTACATCTTCAAAGCAACGATACTTTCTTGCTTCTTTCTCAACAGGAGAAGACCAATTTATTTTCTCTTTATCAATCAGTAAAAACAAGTCATTTTCAGCTACATTATCCCCTATATCGCCTACTTTTAACTCCTCAATCAACTTATCTTCTGAAAAAAGTTTAATATTAGAAATAGGGTGTTTATCTTTTGGAGCCCCTTCTTCCGTGATAAGATGACAATAAATAACCTGACTTTGCAAACTTTCCTCAAGGGTTTTTAGGTCGTTCTGCTTCAAACGGATGTTTCTGGCTCTTAGCCTTTTTTCTTCTTGTTTTCGTATGGAAGCGAGATATTCTGCTGATACATCCAATATATGACCTTCCATTACGACTCTTCCGCGATCAATCCATATCGCCTCATTGCACATTTTTTGTACAGCAGTAATATCATGCGAAACGAATAGGACAGTTGTTCCACCTTCTGTGAGCTTTTTCATTCTTTCAATTGATTTATTAACAAAATAAGCATCTCCGGCACCCAAAATCTCATCAATAATTAAAATTTCTGGCACAATCGCAGTTGAAGCAGCAAATGCAAGACGCGCATACATCCCTGCTGAATATGTTTTAACCGGCTTATCTATAAACTCTTCAAGTTCAGAAAAATCAACAATTTCATCAAACTTTTCCTTTGCCTCTTTTCCTACAATTCCGGAATAAGAAAGGGAAGCATATATATTTTCCCTTCCTGTAAATTCAGGATGAAACCCTGTACCTAACTCCATTAAAGCAGACACTTTACCAGCCACTTGAACTTCACCAGTAGTAGGTTTTAAGTTTCCTGCAATAATCTTTAGAAGAGTACTTTTTCCGGCACCATTTCTACCAATAAGCGCAATTTTGCTTCCCTTTTTAATCTTTAAATCAATATCTTTTAATGCCCAAAATTCATCGGCTTTATTTCTTGTTAATATGCCTAAACCTAGTAAATCTAAAATTCTTTCTCTCGGTCGTTTGTATATTTTAAACATTTTACTAACATGGCTAATAGAAATGGCTATATCATCATACATAATCTGTAAACACCACTTTCAATCGAGTAAAAACATAGTATCCTATAAAGAAAAAACCGAAGGATAGCACAATAAAAATACTACAAATATTCACATCGGGAAAAGTATTGTAAATAATAATATCCCTATATAACGTAATCATATAATACATAGGATTGAATTGCATGAAAAACAAAAGGTCTTTTGTTAACATATCTGTTGTATAAGCAATCGGAGAAACAAGCATTAGCAAAATAATAATAACCGTTATAATCTGTCCCAAGTCTCTAAAAAATACATTTAAGCTCGCTAATATCCAGGCTAATCCTGTAGTAAAAAGGATTTGCAAAATCAAGAGAAATGGCAGTAAAAAAGCATGGTAACTTAATTGTTCTCTTATCCCTAGAACAATTAGTAAAAGAATTAGTCCTACTAATTGAGAAACCACGCTTGATAATACAACTTTTATCGGAATCAACTCAATTGGAAAAAGCGTGTTCTTAATTAAAGAACTATTATTGGTTACGGTATTTACACTCATTCCAATTGCTTCTGAAAACCCGAACCAAGGAATGAGACCCGAGAAAATTATTAAAACATAATCAATAGTTGAAATACCCTCCAATTTAATTTTAAAAATAGAAATATATACTAAAAAATAGGCAGATAAAAAGAGAAGTGGATTTAATAAAATCCACAACCCTCCAAACATAGAGCCTGCATATTTCATCTTTATATCGTCTATAGTAATGCTAAAAAGAATCTTTCTATATTGATAAAGAAGCGAAAATGGATTATTCATCGTTAAACTCCTTATTGTTCATTAAAAAACTGCTCTATTTTTTCTACAATTGTATGTGATGACTTTCCATCTCCGAATAGATTAGGAACATACTCTCTCTTTTCTTGATTTTCAATTATATCTGCTAAGTTATCACTTTGCGGATTCACAAGCTGATTCCATCCACATTCTACGGTTTCTATCCATTCTGTTTCATTTCTCAATGTATAACAAGGCACTTGCATAAAGTAGGCTTCCTTCTGCACTCCTCCAGAATCTGTAATAATCCCCTTTGCATGCTTCTCAAGTGTTAGCATCTCCAAATAGGAAACAGGATCGATTACTTTTACATTGGAAAATTTAAACAAATCAAAGAGATGGAATTCTTCTAACTTTGCTTTTGTTCTTGGGTGTAGTGGGAATATAACATCATTTTTAATAGAAATAAGTGATTCCACGATAGAACGCAAAATTTCCTTGTCATCTGTATTTTCAGCGCGATGAATGGTAGCCAGATAGAACTGCTTACTTTCCACATTAAAGTCAAACAACTTACACTTTTCTTCTGCTATATTTACGTTATATAACACCGCATCATACATTACGTCACCAACATTATATACATGGTGAACAATCGATTCTTTCTGCAAATTTGATACCGCTGTCTCTGTAGGTGCAAATAACAATGTAGAAACATGGTCAGTTAGTATACGGTTAATTTCCTCTGGCATTCGCTTATTGAAACTTCTTAGTCCTGCCTCAATATGGAAAAGTGGGATATGAAGTTTACTCGCGGCAAGCGCCCCTGCCAATGTTGAATTCGTATCACCGTATACAAGAACTGCATCCGGCTTTTCACTTAATAACAATTGTTCAATTTTATCAAGCATCATTCCCGTTTGCTTCCCATGTGAAGCAGAACCAACCTCTAAATCATAGTCAGGACGAGGAATATTTAATTCTTCAAAAAAAACCGACGCCATATTATGATCATAATGTTGCCCTGTATTTACAATAACTTCTTGGAATTTCCCCCTAAGCGCCCTTGAAACAGGAGCAAGTTTAACAAACTGCGGCCTTGCACCTACGATAGTTACAATCTTTTTCATAATCTACCTCTTGTATATTATAATCGGAAATACTTACCTTTCTCCATTTCAATGTCTTTTAAAGCATTTCTTGTATCTAATATCCATTGTGCTTTTTGCGATAATAAATTCCAATTAATAGAAGAATGATCAGTTGTAATAACTGTTAAGTCTGATGCTAATAATACTTCTTCATTCAAACTAACACTCTCGTAATTTTTCCCTTTATATTGGAAATGAGGAATATATGGATCATGGTACTGCATAATTGCACCTTTAGTTTCCAAAATCTCGATAATTTTTAATACTGGTGACTCTCTTATATCATCTACATCCTTTTTATAAGCAACTCCTATAAGTAAAACTTTCGAGCCTTTCAGCGCTTTTTGTTGCTCATTTAAAATAGATGCCATTTTATCAATAACAAACTGAGGCATACTATTATTAATCTCACCGGCTAATTCAATTAAACGAGTATGATAATTGTATTCTCTCGCCTTCCATGTTAAATAAAATGGATCGATCGGAATGCAATGCCCACCTAGTCCAGGACCAGGGTAGAACGGCATAAAGCCATATGGCTTCGTTTTTGCTGCATCAATCACTTCCCAAACATCAATCCCCATCTTCTGGCACAATATCGCCATTTCATTAGCTAAGGCAATATTAATATGACGGAATGTATTCTCGTAAATTTTCTCCATCTCCGCTACTGCTGGACTTGATACCTCATGTACTTCCCCTTCTAAAACTGCCCGGTACATGGAAGCAGCTACTTTTGTACAATCCTTCGTTACTCCGCCAACTACTTTAGGCGTATTTTTTGTATTAAATTGTTTGTTCCCTGGATCTACACGCTCCGGAGAATAGGCTAAAAAGAAATCAACTCCACATTTTAACCCTGATTGTTCTAAGATCGGTTTAACTAATTCTTCTGTTGTTCCAGGATACGTAGTACTTTCTAACACAATTAACATTCCTGGTCGAATATACTTCGCGATCTCGCGGGTAGAGGACTCCACATAGCTTGTGTCTGGCTGCTGGTAAATATCCAGTGGTGTTGGTACACATATCGCTACCGCATCCACTTCATGAATAAAGGAAAAATCATTTGTTGCCTTTAACTTCTGATCTTGCACAATTCTGCGCAAGTCATCATCTACAACATCCCCGATATAATTAATCCCTTGATTCACCATATCGACTTTATTTTTTTGCACATCGAAACCAATGACGTTAAATCCTGCTTTCGACTTTTCTACAGCCAATGGCAAACCTACGTATCCTAACCCGACAACTCCAATAACAGCTTCTCTTTTATTGAACTTTTCAATTAAACGACTGGCTAAAGAGGATAATTTTACGGTTGTTAATGTGCTCATTTAGTTACCCTTCCTTGCAAAAAAATCTTTAACAACTGAAATTACATATTCCTGATCTTCTGTTGTTAATTCAGGATATAGCGGTAATGCTAATGTTCCTAAAGCCGCTTTCTCGGACTCTGGAAGACTTCCTTCTGTATAATCCAATTCAGCGTATACTTCTTGACGATGTAGCGGAACAGGATAGTAAATTCCAGATGAAATTCCATTCTCTTTTAAATATTGAATAAGTTCATCCCTGTATTCTGTTTGAATAATGTAGAGATGATATACGGCTTCACGTCCTGTTTTTATAAAAGGCAATTGAATAGATAAATCCTTCAGAGATTGGTTATAGAAATCAGCTTTTTCTCTACGTTTTTGATTCCATTGATCAATATACTTTAGCTTTATTTGGAGAGTCGCTGCTTGCAATGCATCCAGACGGCTATTATAGCCAATCATAGAATGATAATATTTGGGGTAACTTCCGTGCACACGTAAAATTTGAACTTTACGCGCTAATTCTTCATCGTTGGTGACGATAATACCGCCATCTCCGTAGCCTCCCAGGTTTTTTGTCGGGAAAAAGGAAAAACAACCTGCTGTTCCTATAGAACCAATTTTCTTCCCTTTATATGTTGCGCCGATTGCTTGGCAAGCGTCTTCTATAACATACACATTATATTTGTTAGCAATCTCCATTATCTCATCCATATCGGTTGGTTGACCAAAAATATGAACAGGTATAATGGCTTTTGTTTTTGAAGTGATAGCAGCTTCTAGTTTCGTTACATCTAAATTATATGTATCCGGTTCAATGTCAACAAATACAGGAGTAGCTCCTACCTGGGAAATCACTTCTGCTGAAGCAAAAAAAGTAAACGGTGTCGTAATCACTTCATCACCAGGTCCAATACCAAGCGCATCTAATGTTAGTAAAAGAGCATCTGTTCCATTGGCTACACCAATGGCATATTTGACACCACAGTATTCAGCCAAAGACTCCTCAAATTTCTTTACAGCCGGCCCCATGATGTAATTCCCGCTTTCCAATACCTCATCAATAGCAGCTTTTATTTCCTCTTTAATTGTTTGATACTGAGCCTTCAAATCAAGTAATGGAATTTGCTTTGCTACTTTTTGCATAAGAATCTTCTCCTTTATCAATTATAACTCCTTTAATTGAACCGGGCCTTTTCTTTCACTTGCTTCATATACCGCTAACACGAGCTTTAGCGCATTCTTCCCGTCTTCTCCAGTTACCGCCGGGGAACGATCTTGCTGGATGGCTTCGATGAAATCAGCAATAATCTGTTGATGTCCGGATATACCATAAGGATTTAGATTGATTTTTTCAATCAACTCTGCTGAAC
>NZ_DFMZ01000004.1:102989-109669 GCF_002375825.1 Aneurinibacillus sp. UBA3580 | reverse complement strand
TGCTGAACCTGCCTCATCAATCCCTTCAAAAACCCAGTGCTTAATCCAATTTGCTGTTGTACCTCCAATAACAGCACTTCCTGTTTCTCCAAATATACTAAGCGATTCCTCATAGTTCTTAGGATAAATAGTAGATGCAGCTTCTATTATACCTAAAGCACCATTAGAGAAAGTAAGAGCTGCTATTGCTACATCTTCAGCTTCAATGTTACGCAAACGAGTTGCAGTATAAGCCTGTACTTCTTCCACAGGACCAACCAGCCAGAGAAGCAAATCCAAATTATGGATTGCTTGATTCATGAGAACCCCGCCGTCCATCTCCTTCGTACCACGCCATGTCGCCTGATCATAATAGGCTTGATTTCGATTCCAGCGAACGGTCGCATTTGCATGGCTGATTTTCCCGAATAAATTACTTTCCATTGCTTCTTTTAAAGCAACGACAGCGGGACGAAAACGGTTAGGGTGAACAACTGTCAACTTAACATTATTTCTTTTGCAGGCTTCTATAATAGAATCAGCATCTTCTAATGTAAGAGCGATAGGTTTTTCGACCACAATATGCTTTCCGTAATCTGCTGCTATAGTAGCTAATTTTGCATGCAAACCACTTGGCACACATATATTGACTACATCAATTTCCGGTTCGTTTGCTAACATGTCTTCCAATGATAAATATCCTGCTATATTATATGTATTTTTAAACTCTTCTAAGCGAACAGGGTTAGTATCACAAAAAGCTATAAGCCTAGCATTACTAATATTTTTGATGGCTTCAATATGTTTTTTGGCAATATGCCCACATCCAACAATAGCAAATCCAATCATTTAATTACTCCCCATACGACAAGTATTTTTTGTTGCTCAAACTTTGCTCTATACCTATTAAATTCCTTACTATCAAACAATGTAACTTTAATTTTCCTTCCTATTAACTTCTCTGATTTTTTAATCAAACTATATAAGTAGCTTTCATCTATTTTCCCTACAATTACAAAGTCGATAACTCCTGAATCAATCCCTCTTGCATAATCACCTGTAATAAATGCTAACTCCACATTGCCTAAATGTTGTAATACATCATCAACAAGTCGGTCAATTCCTATGTACTTTTTCACTATACTATGCAAGTCTACAAATAGCGCGTGCTTCGTATTTGCTCGATATACCTTGGTTCGCCCTTCATTCTTTGCCTCCAACAAACCGGCCTCTGTTAACCGATTCAACTCCACACGTACGGAATTAGTCGACTCGCCAAACTCTTCAGCTAGACTGCGTAAATACCCTGTCGCTTCCGTATTCAAAAAAAACTTCAACAACAGTTTTACGCGTGTTTTCGATGTAATCAAATAGTCCAGCAATCCTTTCCACTCCAGTGAAAAATAGTGTTTTTCCTCTACGAAATCATACAAAAAAAGAGAAATATTTCCGAGTAATAATTTTACTCGTATTCATTTTAGACGTCAATCATCGTTGTTAGTTGCTGTCAAAATCACATCTTTTTTGTAAAATTTCAGAACAATACTTACCAAAGAAAAATGCCGGAAAAATCACCGGCATTTTATCTATTAATCTACTCTTTTGCAATTTCATACACCTGGTTATTCAGCAAATAAATCGCCACATTATCATTCTTCTTCAATCCACGCAGCAACGATTGTAGGTTCACCTGGCGATTAAACAAACTGTCAGGCAGATAGTAGCTACCTTTTGTCGTATAAATCCGATCGCCCAGCGGATCAAGCGAAGTAAAGGCCGCCTCTACTTTGGTTAGTACTACGATACTCTTAGCGCCGTTGGCTGCTTCTGCTACCTGGACGCGATTTCCAGGCTGCAGCGTATTGATATTGGTATATTGACGGTCACCAATCTGAATGGTTGTACCGTATCCTGCCGTGAATTCCGTTGTCACTCCGTTCAAATCTCTTACGACGACTTTGCCTGTTTCAGCAGATACAGATATGACCTGCCCATACACACTTGGTACTACGGCAGCCGACTTCAGCTCATCTCCCAGATAGGTTACGCGCAGTACATCCCCTTTCTTCACATCAGAAGGTTTTGGATATGGGATGCCCGGAATCGTGAAGGTGACACTGCTGTTGATCGTAAAGTCGCGGGAATTGCCGCGCTCATCCTGACCCGTAAGACGATTGGAAGAGGTAGAGCCATTTTCCGTAATACGATAGACAAACGACCGTTCTACTTCGATCTCTGTCACTTTCGTTCCATCCAGCTTCATTGCGATTTTGTCGTTCGTTTGCAGATCGCGAAGTTCTTCACCCCGTACATCATAGATGGTGATATCTACACGCGGGTCGACAACGTATACTTTCGTTTCACCGGTTTCCAGTTTTACTGTTAACAGGTTGTCCTCAGCGTTTACGCGAAGCACTTCGGCACGTACACGGTTATCCGCATTGATGTAGATGATTTTGTTGTCTTCATTCAATTGGATGGAGACGTTCATGTCTTTCTTTAATTCGGTTAGCGCCGTGCGGGAAGCCCCGTTAATCAGAAGCTCAGCGTTGTTGACGATTTCGTAAGCTTTGAGCTCTCCGTTGCTTCCTTTCAGGGACAGAATCCGGTTGGCTGTATCAATCGCAAAGATGCTGCCAGACAACAAATCCTTATTGCTTTGTACGCTGCGGTTCTTGACCGCAAGCGAGGTAACCATGCCGTTTTGTACGTTGATTTCTACTTTATCGCCGACTTTGATATCCGCCAGTGTAGGCGCAAGCGCCCCGCTCAATGAAATTACTGCATTAGCCGCAACAGTATATGCCTTGATTTGTCCGTCTTCACTCTGGAGTGTAACAAATTTGTCCTGCGCACTGATGGCCTTGACGGTTCCCGTCTCTGCACCACTGGTTTTTTCCGTTTCAACGGTAATTTTGCTGATAACAGTTCCGTTCATTTCAAGTTTAACAGCATCTCCAGGCAATAGGTCTCCAATGTATGGGAAGCGTTTTCCCTTGTAGTCTATGTATGTATTCTCGTTGTATTGATACGCTTCCAGTTTTCCATTGGCTGCTTTAATCGTCAGCAGTTGATTGTCTTCATCTACATCATACACATTGCCTTCGAGCGCTCTGGCTTTGCTTACAGACGTACGGAAAAGCTCGGTAATCTTACCGTCGGCATTCAGCGCAAATTCAATTTCATCTCCACTTGCAAAGTCGCTGAGCTTCATTTGCTGCGTGTCTTCCCCGATAGCTGCCTTCGCGTCTACCGGATAGGTCTGCAGGCTACCGTCGGCCTTGCGCAATACTATCGTGCTGGCTTCAGCAAATACCTTCTCTACTGTCGCTTTCTCCCGTTTGGATTTTTGTTTGAAATTTACTACCTCTACATAAAGAGCCTGTCCGTCTTTATCGATGACAAGCACCTGGCTATCCGGCTGAATTGCCGTGCTAACGGTTTTAACGTTTCCGTTATAGAGCTGGGTCTGACTTGTGAGCGTGTAGCGGGATTGTACCGTACCCTCTTCATTGGTGAGCGTTAATACGTTTCCGCTTATACTCTGTACATATCCGATGTGCGTGTTTTCCGATTCAATATTGAGAAACTTCTCCCCCTTACTTAGCATCGTTACCATCTCTGCACGGGTTACAGCCTGGTTAGGTCTAAAAGAGGCTCCGGCACCTTCCTTATATCCGGAGATTAATTCATAATGTACAGCGGCGTTTACGTATGCCTTCGACCAGTCAGGGATAGACGAATTGTCGATAAACAAAGAGGCAGGTACAGTTGCGACTTCCGCTTCTTTGCCAATCATGCGAACCATAAGCTGGGCTACCCATGCACGGGAAGCCGGCATGTCCGGATAGAAACGCTTCTCGTCCACTTTGATTAACCCCTTCGAAATGGCAAGGGCGACTGTTCCTTTTGCCCATTCCGGAACAGTATACGGGACAGCGACACTTTTATATTGCTCCGCCTCTTCGGCAAGCCCCATGTTGCGAACGGCCATGGCAAGCGCCTGTAGCTGCGTCACGCTTTGATCCGGCTTAAACGTTCCGTTTTCATATCCTGCCACTACGTTACGGAGTCCCATTTTTACAATATATTGATTGGCCCAGTGATTGCTGGCTACATCGGAGAATTTGCCGGGCGCGGAAGCCGCATTTGCCGTAAGCGGCAGAAGACCGTTCGCGCCAAGCAATCCTGCAAGCGTCAGGGGAACGATAGTGCGTTTGATGCGTTTCATTTCTCGCGGTCACTCCTCTTTTTTAGTTAGAATATCATTCTATTAATTCTATTCTAAAAGATTTTTTGGATAACGTATACTAGACGAAGATAAATTTGGAAATGTTGCATAAGAAAAACCCGCGGGCGTTGCCGCTCGTCCTTTTTCCACACAGAAAACAACCGGCTGCACAGGCAGCCGGCCTCTTAATTAAAATGCCGGAATTTTAACGGGGACCGACTGGCTTTTGCTTGTTCCGTCTCCTAGCTGTCCTGCATTGTTTTCACCCCATGCCCATACGGTTCCATTTTTTTCGACGGCAAAGTAGCTATTTGATTTAGCCCAGATTTGCTTAATGTTAGATAAATTACGCAGTTGGACAGGTGCGCTGTTCTCGTTCTTTTTATCCGTCTCTAATTGTGTTTGCGGCTGGCCCCATGTCCATACCTTTCCATCCTCGTCCAGCGCGATTCCATTCTTACCGCTTACGGAAATAGATTGGATGTGGGTCATGCTGCCGATTTGGAAAGGAATAAAACGGTTGTTTGTCGATCCGTCTCCCAATTGTCCTTTTTCATTCTGTCCCCAGCTCCAAACGGTGCCGTCATTTTTAAGAGCAAAGTTGCTGTTGTCCGCGATGATTAGCTGTTTAACACCGGATAACCCGGTTACCTGTACCGGAATGTCGCTTGACGAGCTGGATCCGTTGCCGAGTTGGCCAAATTCATTGCTTCCCCAGGCATACACGTTCCCGTTCTTCTGATATGCCAGCGCATAGTTTTTGCCTGCGACAACGCCTTCAACATCTTTCAACTTTTCGATTTTCACCGGACGATAACGGGTCTGCGTCGAATCATCGCCTAACTGCCCCATACGGTTATCTCCCCAGGCATACACTTTACCGTCACTCTTTACGGCAAATACACTTCCGGTGCCGCTGGCGATAAAAGTAATATCACGAAAATCCTGTATCTGCCTGGGTTTTGTAACCGTTGTGCCGTTCCAGTCGCCGACTCCCAACTGTCCGTATTTATTGCTTCCCCATGCCCATACGGTTCCATCTTTTTTAAGGGCGAGGCTATATCCGTTGCCCTCGGCATCGTTAGCAGCAATCACTGAGGTTACGTCCGTTAATTCTTTTATCTGTGTCGGAACATTTTTGGATTGAGTCGTTCCATCTCCTAATTCTCCGGATTTGTTTTCCCCCCAGGCCCAGACCGTACCGTCTTCTTTCAATGCCAGGTAATGTGCCTTTCCTTTCACAATCGTGTTAACACCTGTTAATTCCTTGTACGCTTGAGGGGTTGAGATGGTTTTGTCCTGCTCTTTTTCTACCGGGAGGAAGCTTTCTTTTCCGCTTCTCCAGACCGCTCCCTTAGGACCAAGAAAAAACGTGTGCGTTTCATCTCCCTGAATGCTGACAATCTCGTTCTGAATAGTAAATGATTGCTTTATGGGCTGACTTAGTTGCTTTCCGGATTTTGCGTAAATGTCCGTTTTTACATGCAGCGTGTACGTACGACCCGGTTCATAGCCGTTGCTTGGCGGTTTTACAATAATCGTCTTGTCTTGATCCGTAAATGTTTTCGTAACGGATGCCCGGGTTCCGAATTCGTCTGTTACAAATAGAGCGCTGTCGTCTACTGTATACGGTTCAACCGGGGTAGTGAAACGGATAACTAGCTTTGCATCGAAAGGAAGCCTGGCCTTCATGTCTGCTCCTGTTTCTACCTTAACATCGGCAACAGAAAATGTTCCTGTCTGGACTTGCTGTGCAGACACAGCGGAGATATCGGAAACCCAAACGCCGGAAATCAAACCTACGGCTGTAACGAGCGGAATAACTACTTTTCTTTTATTCATTTTTTATAACCTCTCTTACATGATTATGGATCTATTACCATTCTACTTCATTACAAGGCCATTTTAGAAGAAAATAATGCGATTCTCTTACAAATTAATGATTAATAGAAAAACAAATGTGGTGATTACGACAAATTGAGCTTCTCAGTGAAAATGATAAATAAATCTGCTATATCATGTGATATAATTTTCGATGAGATGAAGTGAAAGACATCGGTTAAAACCAGAAAGAGGAGCCGGAAACTGTATGAGCGATGAAATTCTAAAGCTAATTCTCGCCGAATTAAAAAGTCTCAAAAAAGGACAAGAAGAGTTGCAAGAAGTGGTAAGCGCAATCCACGCCAGCCAGGAAACAATGAGCGCAGAAATGGAAGGGATGCGTAAAGAGATGCAGCAAAACTTTGCGCAAGTAAGCCGCCATATGCGTATGCTTGAGTCTGATTTTGATTTAATCGGAAAGCGCCAGTTTGAAAATGAAAAACAAATTAACCGTCTAAAAGGCCTGCACGAGCAATAGACTTCCGCAAAGTGAAGTCGCTTCGCAGGCCTCTTTTTTTCTGTGAAAATCGTGAGAAAAGAAGGAGGGAAAGAGGAAATGAGATCCGGGGAAGAAAAAGGCGTTCGCCTT
>NZ_DFMZ01000004.1:95491-102833 GCF_002375825.1 Aneurinibacillus sp. UBA3580 | reverse complement strand
TTCGTACCGCAAAAGTCAGCCGTCCTTCCCGTAATTTTCATATCGGGATTACGGCTGAAGAGGTATGGTCGTTTTCTTATGATTTATAGGCAACGGAAGCAGAATGGCGAGATTTTAACATCCAGAGCGCGACGAGGATGCCACAGGCAGCACCGAAGCCATCAAGCCAGACGTCAAGCATCATGCCGTTGCGGCGGGCAGTGTACATCTGGTGAAGTTCATCCGAAGAAGCATACAGGACGGCCAGGAACAGGGAGAGAACAGCATTGCGCCAGCCTTTCAGCCTCAGCATCCATAACACCCGGCATAATACAAAGCCTAACAGGAAGTAGCTGATAAGATGGGCCGCTTTGCGGATGAAAAATTCAAGAAATGCGGGTACGCCCAGATTGGCGATGCTGATTTCTTTTGTGCCGTACATGAAATTGACATCGGAGAACCAGCGGATAAAGAAGTCCTGGTTGACGTAGGCTCGCAGGAGCGGCTGGATGTTTTGTTTGTCGTACGGAATAGAGGAGGAGATAAAGATGACTCCGGCAATGATGAGCACCGGCAGCCAAATCCATACTTTCTTCATTGGTTATGTTTCACTCTTCCTTACATTTTTCTATCGTTGTCCAGTATATCCATTGCATTCACAGCAGAAGCTATGAAATTGAAGAAACGGTATGTAAAGCATCCCACAAGCTTTGTTCATAAATAGTGCCGGAGCCGTCATGGTATTGGCTATTCGTTGCGAAAGTCAACGCCAACAGAATCCGATCGACGTCCATAATGTCCGCATTTAAACAGAGCTGCCTTGCCGCGCTCGTGAAATAATTGGAAGTGATGAAGTAGGCATAAATGGGAGTGTATGCGTTAATTTCCAAATTCTTATATATATCTCCCGCCAATGCAAAATTTCTGCTTTTTAACAAATGCAAGGAACCGGCAAGCTCTCTCACCTCATGAGAGTGCACCTTTTCACTTTGATAATGCTTAGCCTGTCCGATAATATAGATCTTGGAAGCGATTCGATTCTTCGCAAAAAACCTCGCATCATCTTCGGGATGGATAACCCCCACAAAATCAATTCCCTGATCATGCGAAGGCGGCGTGCAATTTACACTAATGCATCCCAAAAACTTAAGATAAAGCGCACACAGCTTTTCAAATTCACCCGCTCCACCTACTCTGTTCTCATAACCCGTTTCATTCCGGCAATGAGTTTATCAATCGTATTAATAATCGCTGTAACCTCTTTTTCGGTTTGTTTGTCCATATCCAGTAACGCCGTCATCGTGATTTTATCAAGACTCTTTTTTATTGTTGCAAGGTTGTTTTTGAATCCTTCCTGCGTGTAATACGCACTCTGTTCCAGCGCCTCGTAAATGCTCCCCGTCTCCTCCATAATATCCAGCGCCTGCTCGTCTTTGATAAACTTATTCAGTATTCTTAATTCATCGCGGCGCTGTATAATAGGCGGTCTTTTAACGCCCGTTTCATCATCTTCTTCTCCCGGGGACAGCCAGCCAAAAAAACGTTTTAATCTTGCTTTTTCTGTGAAATCATTTAACTCGCTATCCCAACCAAGCCATTCTTTCAAGTCTTTCTTTCCCATCAATTCATAAAAGATCCCCGAAAGCGCAGGCGTAAAATATTCGCCGTATTCTTCGTCCGCCCGAAACTTCTCCATCGCAATAAAAGAATCCAGCCGCTTTTTAACCGCCTGCTTTGTCATTCCGAGACGATGGGCAATCTCGTTCGTATCCATTCCGTACTTCTGCTTCAGGTTCATGATAAGTTCGGATTGCTCATAATCTCCCCACTCTTTAATGCCGCTTACATGCCGCAGCCCCATTAACAGGGTATAGGCTTCATCGTCTACTTCGTAGACCACCACTTCGATTGAATGAAATAAATGCTCGTCTACGTTTCCAATGGAAAAACCTTTTTCCATATCCTCTTTCAAAGCTTTCAATGTCGCCACTCTTCTGTTTCCCTCTATCACTACATAGAGCGGCGCAGGTGAATGCTGCGGTTTAGGAGAATGGTATTGTCTTACTAAAATATTATCAATTCGAAGAAAACCATTGGTCTTAAAACTGTCTATCAAATCTTTAATTCCTTCACGGTTTTCTCCTTCAATCATTGTATGTGTTCTTTTCTGTACCATTTTATTTGCGATATCTTTCTCTTCCACTTCCGTATATCTCGGATGACTGTGTAAGCGATAGTTGTTGGGGTCCAATAATAACTGATCGATATTAACTTCTACGGTTTGCATCCTCTACACCTCTCTTCTTTACTAAAGAATAGCATTCGTTTCTTTTAACCTTACTACTCACCTTCTCCGTATTCCCTTATTCTTATACCGTATTATATCCATACGTTTTGATATATTGACATATGTTTACGGATCTCGGCAAGAATCTAGAAGCGTTCTTTATTATCAGTTTATCATCTCAAAATTACCTCGTCGAATTAAAAGACAGCAAAAAAGCCCTTTAGGTATATTTTTCCCTCGGGCCAGCAAATGTTTTTTCACTTAACGGTCTATTGGTGTTTGATGTGAAAGATTTCTTTTTCATGTTCTAAGAGCTTGGCATCATGAAATTTTAAAGCTGATTTAATGTCCTGGATGTCTTCTTTCATCTGGTAAATGGCCTGTCCGTTTTCTCTGACTTCTTGTTTCACTTCCGCAAGCTCTTGCTCGATAGACGCCATTCTTTGCTCCATGGAAGTCATTCTTTGGTCGAGGGAAGTTAACTTATCCAGGATTTTATGCAGAAGTTCATTTTCCATTCTATTCACCTCACTTTCCAGGAAAATCATGAGGAAAGAAGGAGAGGGGAGAAGAAATAAGACCCAGGGAAGAAAAAGGCGTTCGCCTTTTTCTCCATTAAAATCACCCCCTCGTTCTCTTCTCTCTTTTTCTTCGTACCGCAAAAAGGCAACCAGCCGCCTTCCCTTCGTTTTCATGGCAGGGCTTGTAGGCCATGGTGGTTTTCTGCGAAATCCATGTGCAATTTTCTTTTATTTATTATACCGTGTTTCTAATCGCCTGTCCGCTTGTTCCTTATTTAGACACAGAAAAACCTGCGGCCATTTAATTTCCGCAGGTTTTTCATCTATTTGTACTCTTTACCGGTTGTCATCTGTTTAATTCTGCGGGCCGTCTCCAGCAACGGCTTCTTCTGCCCGACCCAGCCGATGAGTTCGGCCATTAGTTGCAGGATAAGCAGCAATACGCCAAGGATGGTAAATGCACCCCAGAGGTACGACTGGTAGAAGACGATGGCAGCGGTCGCAAACAAAAAGCTGAGTCCGTAAATCGCGAGTACCGCGCCACGGTGCGACAGCCCTGCCGCCAGCAGGCAGTGGTGCAGGTGCTCTTTGTCCGCGACGGAAATCGGCTTCTTGTTCAGATAACGGCGCAGCATAGCGAAAATCGTATCCGAGAGCGGCACCCCAAGAATCAAAATCGGAATGATAAACGCGAACAGCGTGACGTTCTTGAAGCCCATAATCGAGAGCGCCGCCAGGTTGAAGCCCAGGAACAGCGCGCCCGTGTCGCCCATGAAAATCTTGGCCGGGTGGAAGTTGTAGCGTAAAAATCCGACGATACCGCCCAGCAGGATGATGCAGTACAGGGCGACAACGGTATTCCCCATAATGAAAGCCATAATCATCATCGCGGCGGTAGCGATACCGGATACGCCGGCGGCCAGACCGTCCAGTCCGTCAATCAGGTTTACCGCGTTGGTGATGCCGATAATCCAGAAGATGGTGAATGCGACGGAAATCCAGGTCCATTCAAAGCTTAGGATGCCCTCAAACGGCAGGTTTATGAATTCGATGCGCAGGCCGTAGTATACGACAACGGCTGCGGCGATAATCTGTCCGAGCAGTTTTACCTTTGGCGACAGTTCGAAGCGGTCATCCAGCGCACCGACCAATACGATGATGGTGCCGCCGAGGAAAATCCCGAATGCTTGCTGGGATGTGATGCCCTGCTGTTCAAGGAACGAAGGAAACAGCAGCCAGTAAGCAACCGTGAAACCAGCGTAAATCGCGAGACCGCCCAGACGTGGCATTAACCGCTGATGAACTTTTCGATGATTGGGCTTATCCACGGCGCCAACATAGATGGCAAACCGTTTCACAAGAGGTGTAGCGATGAGCGTCACGACGAGTGAAAGAATAAACCCGTATACATAAATCTCCATGTTTCCTCTCCTTAGCTTTCATCGGTTTTCCTGATTTATTTTCTGCGTAGCAATACTTGATTCCAAATTACGGATAATGCAAACTTCGGCAGCAGGAGCTGTCTTCTCCAGCGCTTCGGCTGCGACAGCAGGCGGTAGAGCCATTCCAGGTTCAGCTTCTGCCAGAAGAGCGGCGCCCGCTTAACCTTGCCTGAGAGTACATCCAGGCTTCCACCCACGCCCATAGCCAGGTTCACCGGAAGTTCAGGCAGATGCCGTGCGATCCATTCTTCCTGGCGCGGCGCTCCGAGCGCCACAAACAACAGCTGCGGGCGTTCCCGTCGGATGTGCTCAAGAATGCTTTTTTCTTCTTCCTCAGTGAAATACCCATCAAAATGCCCGCCATAACAGGCACGCGGATATTGTTCTTTTAGTTTCTCCGCCGCTCCTGCGCAGGATTCAGGAGACGCACCGACAAGAACATATTTCCACCCATATGTATCGGCCTGCGCCATAAGCGAATGAAGCAACTCATAGCCTGCGACACGCTCCGGCAGCGGCTCCCCGATCCAGCGGGAGGCGAGCACGACACCGATACCGTCCGGCGTGACTACACCGGCCTGCCTGAGCAGATTCATGTAGGAATCATTCTGCCGGCCCAGCATGACAATCTCCGGGTTGGCCGTAACGACCTGCGTTTGTTTATTGTCTTGAATACGGCGGGTGAGAATGTCGACCGTTTCTTTGTGCGTTGCGTGCAGGAACGGTACGCCTAAGATGGTGACCCGCTTGTGTGTGTCCGTACTTGTTCTCATTCATTTCCAACTTTCATCGTTTCATACACTAAGACGGTACAACCTGTCTTGGAGTTGCACCGCCTTCATTTTATCTCAGATCGGATAAAAGCTCAAACAGAAAAAAACGCTTTTTCTTGACAAATACCCCCGAATTTTGCAGGGCATCAGACCCGTTGTTTGATCGGTTTTGCCGGAACGCCGACTGCGGTGCAGTGAGCCGGGAGCGGCTGCGTGACAACGGCGCCTGCCCCGACAATCGTGTAAGCGCCAATCTCCATGCCGGGAATAACGGACGTGCCGGTGCCGGTCTGGACGCCTTCGCGTATGGTGACGTTGCCGGACAGGTTTGTGCCGGGCAGGATGGCGGCATAGTCTTCGATGATGCAGTCGTGCCCGACCGTGCAGCCGTAATTGATGATGACATGGCTGCCGATGGAGACGTTGGTGGTGACGATGCTGCCGGCGCAAATCATAGTGCCTTCACCGATGGTGTTTTCGTCGCCGTACACGGCGGTCGGGTGAATGAGCGTGGCAAATCGGATGTCCGGCTGTAGCTCTTTTACCATGGCGACTGCTTTCTTCTTTCCTTCCGGATGGCTAAAACCGCAGATGACGTAGATATCTTTGTATTCTTCTTCCGCCAGCAGCTCTGTTGGGCCGAGCACCGGAAAACCGTTGCGTATCTGTCCGTGAATGGCTTCATTGTCATCGATATAGCCAAGCAGTTCCCATTCCGGGGTCACCCTGTTAATGTCTTTGATTAACTGGGCGGTTTCCCTGCCGTGACCGCCTGCACCGAGAATCACAATTCGTTTCATCATGCTATGCACCTCTTTTCTGAGAAAATCACGAGGAGAGAAGGAGGGGGGAGAAGGAAAAAGATCCAATGTAGAAAAAGGCCGTCGCCTTTTTCTACATTGAAATCATCTCCTCATTCTTTCCTCTCTTTTCCCTCATACCACAAAAATCAGCTAGCCTTCCCTCCATTTTCATGTCGGGGTTGCGGCCAAAATTTTATCTATAGTAATCGCGGTACCAGGCCACAAAATTTTCGATTCCTTTTTCAAGCGGTGTATCCGGACGATAGCCTGTATCACGAATTAAATCTTCGATATCCGCATACGTGTCCTTTACATCGCCGGGCTGCATCGGCAGCCATTCTTTCACCGCTTCCTGACCGAGTGCCCGCTCGAGCGTTTCGATAAAAGTCAGCAATGAAACAGGACGATGGCTTCCTGCATTATAAATGCGGTATGGAACGTAGCTGGTGGACGGGTCAGGATGTGCGGCCTGCCAGTCAGGATCCGGTTGCGGTGTACGCTGCATAAGCCGCATAACAGCTTCTACGGCGTCATCGATATATGTGAAATCCCGCTTCATTTTTCCTTCATTAAAGATTTGAATCGCCTCTCCTGCCAGGATAGCCCGGGTAAACGAGAAATAAGCCATGTCCGGACGCCCCCATGGCCCGTACACCGTAAAAAATCGAATGCCGGTGGTTGGAAGGCCGTACAGGTGGCTGTATGTATGCGCCAGTAGTTCGTTGGCTTTTTTGGTGGCCGCATAAAGGCTGACCGGATGATTGGTTGCATCGTGCTCGGAAAACGGCTGTTTGGCGTTAGCCCCGTAGACGGAACTGGACGAAGCATATACAAGATGATCAACCCCGGACAGGCGACATGCTTCCAGTATATTCACGAACCCGGTCAGATTAGAATCAGCATAAGTATAAGGATTCTGCAAACTATAGCGAACACCCGCCTGGGCAGCCAGATGAATCACAATAGAAGGTTTACTAGAAGCAAAGATTTCTTCGAGCGCCCCTCTATCCTCCAGTGCGGCCTGAGTAAAAGTAAAGCTGTTATATTCGCGCAATAAAGAAAGGCGGAATTGTTTAAGTGATACATCGTAATAGTCGTTCATGTTGTCGAATCCGGTGACGCTGTAGCCTTCATCCAGTAAGCGCCGTGCGACATGAAAGCCGATGAATCCCGCGCAGCCGGTTACCAGAACGGGTGACTGAATTGTCATATATGTTCCTTCTTCCTGTGTATCTTTTATTATACATGATACCAGAAGTCGGGATTTTTACAGGAACATTAAAAGAATATTAACAAAGTGTATTCATCCTTCGAAACCGTCTGGAGACGTAGATAGTAAGAAAAACTCGCGGACGTTGTCCTCAAAGAAGCCAAACAGCCGCTTTGTGTCGCTCCGGTCGGACCGACAAAACATCCGGGTCGTTCAGGGATGGAGACAGCGAAATATACTTTCCTATACCAAAAAAAGCCCCCCGCCGATGCGGATCGGCAGGGGGCTAATGATGCGATATTTTAACTTTTTCTGTGAAAATCATGA
>NZ_DFMZ01000004.1:92713-95330 GCF_002375825.1 Aneurinibacillus sp. UBA3580 | reverse complement strand
GCCTTTTTCCCCATTGAAATCATGGTCTCGTTCTCTTCTCTCTTTCCCTTCGTACCCCAAAAGTCAGCCGCTCTTCTCATGATTTTCATGTCGGGGTTGCGGCTGAGATGCCATGGTGGTTTTCTTTATTGACTTCGCGCAGTATTACTCCTCGTCCTTTTCTTTTCCTCTATCATTTTGCTTCTCGTTTCCTTTATCTTTACCTTTGCCCTTGTCTTTGTCATCCTTTTCTTTATCTTTATCCGGCTTATGCCTGTTTTCCGGTTCAATCGTCACATCGGTTTGAGCGATAACAACGCCTTTGATTTTGACGGATATTGTGGTTGTGCCGGATTTGTGGGCATGGAGTTTGCCTTTGGCGTCAATGGTTGCGACTTCCGGATTGGAGGATTCCCACTCGATGCCCGAGCGGATTGTCCAGTAGCCAGGGAAGTCCACTTTCAGCGTAACCTGCTTTTCTTTGCCCGGCGTCAGTTTGCCCGGATGAACGATGATGTCTACATAGTTGCGAGCAAATGCGCGGATAAGAATGTCGCGGACTTCGTTATTCGGGTCAAATTCCCGCACCAGCCGCTTGCGGATCGCGATCACATCTTCTGAAGTGATGCCGATTTCGGCCAGTTTCTGACCGAGCTTCTTGAACTCGCCGTGCTTCATCATGCGGGCGATTGCATTGTTAATGATGTCGTCCAGTGGTCTGTTGATGTTCAGCATGTGGTCCATGATAATATCAGCCGCTACCTGCTTTTGCATCATCTTCGCAAACTTCAGCAGGTCTTCC
This sequence comes from Aneurinibacillus sp. UBA3580, assembly GCF_002375825.1. Lineage (NCBI taxonomy): Bacteria > Bacillati > Bacillota > Bacilli > Caryophanales > Paenibacillaceae > Aneurinibacillus > Aneurinibacillus sp. UBA3580. The sequence goes on along the minus strand of NZ_DFMZ01000004.1, from coordinate 94,549 downwards.
TGCTTGAATTCGGTGCCGAAGACTTTGGTCCAGGTATGGTAGTGCTCTTTCTTAAATGTAAGCAGCGATTCTATCGTATCGCCCGGCGTATACAGCAAAGCGACCATGTCACGCAGCATGGCAGACGCTTCTTCGACCGTTACGTCCTTAGCCTTCAGTTTTTCTATAACTTCCGGGTTCTGAAGAATCTGATCGCGCCACCAGTCAAGCGGCTTTGCGGTTACTTGATCACGCACCTGGCGCAATTTGTCTTTTTCTGCCGGAGTCAGGGACTGAAACATAGTAATAGCGGCTTCCTTGTATCGTTGCACCTGCTTGATTTCCGACGGATTTAAGCTATTGGGCGAAGCAGCCAATGTGGAAGATGGTAGGAATGCCGCGGCGGACGGGACAGCGACAGAGATAGCGACGAGGGAAGAGACAAAACGACAGCGTAGTGTGCTTTTCATCGTGCAGAAACCTCCTTGATATGATGATCTATTGGTAAAGGAAAAAAACGGGCCATAATTAAATGAAATGAGGGAAGAAGAGTGATATACCAATAAAAAGCCCCGCAGCATAGAGGCTGTGAGGCTAGCATTTGATTACTCGTTTTCATGCGCGAAGCTATAGACTTTGTGAATCAGCACGGCGGCTTGCGCACGGTTGGCTTTTTCTTTCGGACCGAACATGCCGCCGCTCATGCCATTGAGAAGTTTTTGTTCCGTAAGGGCAGCGACATCTTTTTGCGCCCAGGAGGCAATGCGGTTTTTATCTTTAAATTGATTGAGTGTATCTGTTTTCTGCTCCGTTGTCTTTATTAGCTGTGCTGCTTCCATGGCGCGGGCCGTCATCGCGGCCATTTGCTCGCGTGTAATCGGCGCGTTCGGATCGAATTTGGTTTTGCTGACGCCGCTGACAATGCCGAGCTTAGCCGCGGTGGCAACGTCGAGTGCAAACCAATCGTTTTGCTTAATATCTGTGAATGGCGCTTTTGGCGGGTTGGATACTTTTTGATTCAGCTTAAGCGCCTGAATGAGAAGGCGCGTATATTGGGCCCGGGTAACGTTGTCCATTGGCGCGAATTTATCTTCGGCTACGCCGGCCAGGATTCCTTCTGCCACAAGCGTCTGGATGGCATCTTTGGCCCACGGCGCTTTTTCCAGATCGACAAATTTAGGTGTCGGCTTCGTACCTTGCTCCGGGTCAGCCGGTATGTCCGTAGACGGTGCAGGCGTTTCCGGTTGTTTCGGAGCTTCTGACTGTTCCGGTGTTTCCGGCTGCTCTGGCGTTTCTGGTTGCTCCGGTGTCTCCGGTTGCGCAGGAGGCGTTTCCGGGGAGTTGGTGACCTCGTCTCTGGCTTTCATGGCGTCTTCAACGGTGATATCCGCTTCCTCTACCTCTTTTTTGATTTCCTGATACTTCTGCGGATCAACGGTTTCACGCAGCGCGTCTTCCGCTACCTGCTCCAGCGGCTTGTCCGGATTCACAAGCATATCGGTCATCGCCTTCTGCTGAATCGCGGCCTTCTCTTCCGGCGTCAGCTTCTCCAGCATCTCCTTCATAACATCTTTCTTTTCTTCGCTTACGGCTGGCTCTGCCGCACTTACCTGCGGTGCTGCAACTCCGGCCACAGGCAGCGCAACCGACGCCGCTAACAGCGACATAGCCAGCTTCCGACGGAATCCACTATTTTTCTCCATAACCTTAGCCTCCCAAGTTGGAATTATCAGAAACATGTCAACAAAACCACCATAGCCGATGAGCCGCAATCCCTGCCATGAAAATCGTGGGAAGGGCGGCTGACTTTTGTGGTATGAAGGAAAAGAGAGAGAAGAACGAGACAATGATTTCAAT
>NZ_DFMZ01000004.1:78428-92591 GCF_002375825.1 Aneurinibacillus sp. UBA3580 | reverse complement strand
CTTTTTCTTCCCCGGATCTTCTTTCCTCTTCCCCTCTTTCTTTTTTTCTAGGAGCCTCTCAGGTTTGATAGGTCCCGCTTGAATGATGTCACGCGGACAAATATACTTCCTTGCTGAAAAAGAACCGCATGGCGTACATCCCGTTTTTATCCATGCACGCTTTTCACCTGCCACTTTCATTCTTTACTCATACCTTAACGCTTCTATCGGCGGTATCCGCACCGCCCGCAGCGCCGGAATCATACCGAATAGCAGACCTGCGCCGATGGAGAAGACAATCGTGTATTGCACCATCTCCAGCGGAATGCTGTTCGGCAAGATTGGGAAGTAGCGGTGAATCCAGTACATCGCCCCGTATGTGGCCGCAAGTCCGGCCATAGCGCCGACGACGCTTAGGAAGACGGCCTCGAACAGGAACTGGGTCAGGATGTGCCATGACCCGGCCCCTACCGCCTTGCGGATGCCAATCTCGCGCGTCCGCTCCTTTACCGTCAGCAGCATCACGTTCATGATGCCGATACCGCCGACCAGGAAAGCGATGCTCGTTATCGCCAGCGTAATGACGCCGACCAGGTCAAGCACCGTCTTAATCATATGAATCGCTTCCTCGGCTTTTACGAGATTGAAGTCTTTCTTCCCGTGGTTCTTGCCGATGACGTTGTTAATCTGCTTCTCGACCTGCGGGACGTTTTCCGCCTTTTTCGCGGTAAAGAACAGGAGCGAGGCGTTATCTACCTTGCCTACTTTCTCTACTACCGGATACGGCGCGTACACGCGGTCGTCGATATTAAATCCGAACATTTTCTTCTCGTCAAGCACGCCGATAATCTTAAATTCTTCACGGTTGACTTCCACCGTCTTGCCGACGGCCGGCTTATCGCCGAATACGTTCTTCTTGATATTGGAGCCGAGCACGATGACGTGTTTCTTCCTATTCAGCTCCTCCCGGGTAAAGAAGCGCCCTTCCGCTACCTGCATGTCAAGCACCGGCGGCAGGTCCGGCGTCGTGCCGGTGAAAATCATGTCATACCCCTTCTTCTCATGAACGAGTGCGCCCATTACCTCATTCTGCGGTGCGGCCTTGTCCACTCCTTTAACCTGCTTCTTTACGTCCATTGCGTCCTTGTACGTCAGGGTGCTTGCAGACGGCGCGAACGAAGAGAAATCGGAGAGGCCGCTGCTGATAGCCTTCTTGTTCATGAGCTTACCGGGCACGACGGTAATCTGTTGAGCGCCGAGACCGGAGAATTGCTTCAGCAAACTCTGGTTGAAGTTATACAACACAGACATCATCGAAATCACGAGAAATGCGGCGACGGCAACGCCGAGCAGCGCAAGGAACGAGCGGCCACGGTACATCCAGATGCCGCGCAATGCCATGCTAACATTCCGAAATATCATCCGAGGCCCACCTCTTTACCACGCACTTCACCGTAGGGGACGAGTTTACGGTCACGCACATATAAAATACGATCCGCAACCCGGGCAAGATCGTGGTCATGCGTAACCAGCATAATCGTCCGCCCCTGCTCATGCAGCTGCTTGAGAATGGTCACGACCTCTTGCTTCGAGCCGATGTCAAGGTTTCCGGTCGGCTCATCCGCCAGCAGGAGAGACGGCGATGTGGCAATCGCGCGGGCGATCGCCACTTTCTGTTTCTGCCCCCCGGACAGGTTGGCGGGCACGTCCTTTTTGCGCGCCAGCATGCCAACCTGTTCGAGCGCTTCATCTACTCTGCGGCAGCGCTCCCGGCCCGATAAGCGGGTATACTGCAGCGGCAGTGCTACATTCTCACTCACCGTCAGCCGGGGAACCAGCATGAATTGCTGGAAGATGAAGCCGATATGCCGGTTGCGGACAACGGCCAGTCTGCCGCCGCGGTGGCCGGTCATATCCTCGCCGGACAGCAGGTACGTTCCCGCATTCGGCTTGTCCAACAATCCCAGGATGTTCAGCAGCGTGGATTTGCCTGAACCCGAAGGTCCGAGTATGGATACGAACTCCCCCTGCTGTACATTCAGATTGACGTCCTCAAGCACCGTGATTTTCTCCCGCCCGTCTTTATAATGGCGGGAGATGCCTTTCAGTTCAATCATAGTTGGACACGTCCTCCATAAACGGTTTGAGCTGGAAAACAATGTCCTGAACAATGTCGCGCGTGTCTACTGTTTTTAACTGTTCGCCCTTTTCATAGATGTCAAGCAGGATATCAGTCAGAATCTTCTGGTTTAATCCTCTGTCTGCGGTCTTTGTAATCAACAGATATCAACTCCCGTTACTTTTCCGCGCTGAGTGCCACCTCAAGCTTCAGCCGTTTTACGACGGCTTCCGCCGCTTTCTGACGGTTCTTGGCTTCTTCCAGATTAGCCGCCGGCAGTTGATAGGTCGGCACGATGTCTTTCAACATGGCCTTCAACTGCTCCGGATCGACCGGCATATAGTTGTTGGAGGCGGCCTGTTCCAATTTCTCAAGCTTGGCCATGAATTCCTTGACCGAGAAAGTGGACGGTTTGCCGATAAAGATGCGGTCGTGCGTTGTACCGGCCGTACCTTCTTCTGCGGTCAGCAGTTCTTCATACAGCTTCTCGCCGGGGCGCATGCCGATGTATTCAATCTTGATGTCGCGATCCGGCTCAAGTCCGGACAGGCGGATGAGATCATGCGCCAGCTTGGCAATCTTCACCGGCTCGCCCATATCCAGTACAAACGTCTCGCCGCCTTCGGCGATGGCGCCGGCCTGTATCACCAGCTGTACGGCTTCCGGAATCGTCATGAAGTAGCGCACCATCTCCGGGTGCGTAACGGTTACCGGTCCGCCCTCTTTAATCTGCTGTTTGAAGATTGGAATCACGCTGCCGCGGCTGCCGAGCACGTTGCCGAACCGGACGGCGACAAACTTGGTCATGCTGCGGCGGTTCAGACTCTGGATAATCATCTCGGCAATCCGCTTGGTCGTTCCCATTACGCTGGTCGGGTTAACCGCTTTGTCCGTCGAAATCAGCACAAAACGCTCGACACCGAACAGGTTGGCGCACTGCGCCACATTTTTTGTTCCGATTACATTATTCTTAATCGCTTCGGCCGGGTTGCGTTCCATGAGCGGTACGTGTTTGTGCGCCGCAGCGTGGAAGACAACGGCCGGACGGTACTTGTCGAAGACCTCGACAATCCGCTGCCGATCCTGCACATCGGCGATGATCGTCTCGTATGCAAGATTCGGAAACTTGCGCTTCAACTCATTCTCGATAGCATAGATGCTATTCTCGCCGTGGCCCAGCAGCAGCAGTTTCTCCGGATTGAACCCGGAAATCTGACGGCACAGCTCAGAACCAATCGAGCCGCCCGCGCCGGTCACCAATATGGTTTTGTTGGTAACATATTCGGCAATGCCCTTCAAATCGACCGCCACCGGGTCACGGCCCAGCAGGTCTTCCACGTTGACATCGCGAATCGTACTGATGGATACGTTGCCGTGGATGACATCGCTGACGCGCGGCAAAATCTTAATGTGAGCCGACGTTTTCTTGCAAATTTTAATAACATTGGCTATGTCCGTTTTTGCAGCGGACGGCAGCGCCAGAATAATCGTGTCAATACCCAGGCGTTTTACGATAGCCGGAATGTCACGGCGCGTACCGACGACAGGCAGTCCGCCTACTTCCATGTACAGCTTGGCCGGGTCATCATCGATGAACGCGACCGGATACAGCGTCGTATCCGGAAAGTGCTTTAGCTCTTTCGCCACCAGTGTCCCTGCGTCCCCTGCACCTACGATCAGCGCTTTTTTATGGTGTGGCTGAATTTTCACCTGATTGCCGCGCACGATGCGCCAGATAAGACGGGAGGCGGCGATGCCGATGGTCGTCGTCATCCAGGACAGCAGGAAGATGGAAAGAGGAATCACCACATCCACCTCAAGCGCCCGTACCGCAACATACAGGACCAGGTTTACCCCGAGCGCGATGGTCGTCGTCCGGATAATCAGCACCAGCTCGCCGATGCTCGCATACTTCCATACCCGGCGGTACAGGTTGGAGAAGTAGAACACGGACCAGGTAACGATCCAGATAAGCACCATGGCGTACGGCATGCTGTTCCAGAACGGCTCAGGAATGCTTCCTTCGAACCGCAACAGATAGCTTACAAGCACTGAGCAGAGCACGATAAACGAATCGGCGGCCAGAAAAAACAGGATTCGTTGAGAATACTTCATTCGGTCCACCTCCGTTATTTTTCGCATAACACTCGCAGCGTGCGTTTCACGCTGGCAATGACCCGCTCCTGATCTTCCTCCGTGAGGCCGGAGCCGGAAGGCAGGCATAACCCGTTCGCAAACAATTCATCCGATACGCTGTTATATTCGGCATGGGGATAATATTTGCAGTCTGCAAACAGCGGCTGCAGATGCAGCGGCTTCCATACCGGGCGTGCTTCGATGTTCTCTTCCGCGAGCGCGTCCACAATTTGCACAGCACTGACGCCTGTCTGTTTCTCATCTACAGTTAGAGCCGTCAGCCAGCGCGTCATGAACCCTTCTTCTGCTTCCGGCATAAAAGTAATACCTGGTTCATCCGCAAATGCGGCCGCATAGCGATCGAATACGGCACGACGCGCTTTCACACGCTCGTCGAGCACACGCAGCTGGCCCCGGCCAATGCCTGCGAGAATATTGCTCATGCGATAGTTGTAGCCCATCTCGCTATGCTGGTAATGGCGTGCCTGGTCGCGGGCCTGAGTAGACCAGAACCGCGCTTTCTCCAGCGCTTCCGTATCGTCCGAGACGAGCATGCCGCCGCCGGACGTAGAGATAATCTTATTTCCGTTAAACGAGTAAATCCCAAACTTCCCGAATGTGCCGCTGTGCTTGCCTTTGTAAGTCGCACCGAGCGATTCGGCCGCGTCTTCTACCACCGGCACTCCGTAGCGGTTGCAGACGGCGAGCAGCGGCTCCATATCGGCGCTCTGGCCGTACAGATTCACAATGATGACGGCTTTCGGAAGTTTCCCCTGGATTTCGGCGTCCTGCATCGCACGTTCAAGTGCGACCGGCGACATGTTCCATGTCTTCGGTTCCGAATCGATGAAAACCGGAGTGGCTCCCTGGTACAGAATCGGGTTGGCGCTGGCGACAAACGTCAGGCTGGAGCAGAAAACCGTATCTCCGGGTCCTACGTCAAGCAGGCGAAGCGCCAGATGAATCGCCGCCGTACCGGAACTCAGCGCCAGCGCACCTTTTGCGCCCACGTACTCGGCCAATTCATTCTCAAAGCCTTCCACGTTCGGACCAAGCGGTGCAATCCAGTTGGTCTCGAACGCTTCTGCGATATAATGCTGCTCTTCCCCGCCCATATGCGGCGGGGATAAGAAAATGCGTTTCTCCATCATCTATGCCCTTCTTTCGCTCAAGTTTGATGCGTTCGCTTCCTGTCCCATAAACTTCGTCGTTGTCGCGTGTCCTTCTTTGCTGACGCCTTCCGAGCGAAGCACTTTGAAAAATGTCATCCACAGAATCTTCAGGTCGAGCCAGAAGGATTGATTCTCGACATACCAGACATCGAGCTCGAATTTCTCTTCCCAGCTGATGGCGTTCCGTCCGTTCACCTGCGCCCAGCCGGTAATGCCCGGCCGGACTTCGTGGCGGCGCGCCTGGCGCGGCGTGTAGCGCGGCAAGTATTCCATCAGCAACGGGCGCGGCCCGACCAGGCTGATGTCACCTTTTACCACGTTGAACAGCTGCGGCAGTTCATCAAGGCTGAACTTGCGCAGCAGACGGCCGAATTTCGTCAGGCGCACGTCGTCCGGAAGCAATTCCCCGTTCTCGTCCCGCTCATCCGTCATTGTCCGGAACTTGTAGATGTAGAACGGCTTGCCGTGAAGGCCGGGACGCTCCTGCTTGAATAATACCGGCGTTCCGAGCTTGCGGCGGACGAGCAGGGCGACTATCCCGATGACCGGCAGGGTGACCGTCAGCAGAGAAAGCGAGCACACAAGGTCGAATGTCCGTTTTACCATGCTTCTCACTCCGTTTTTTTAAAAATAAGGAAGAAAGGAGGAGGGAGAAAGAGGAAAGAAGATCCAGGGAAGAAAAAGGCGTCCGCCTTTTTCCGCATTGAAATTCTCTTCTCTCTTTTCCCTCGTACCGCAAAAGTCAGCCGCCCGTCCCTTCATTTTCATGGCAGGGTTATGGCTGAGATGCCATGGTGTTTTTTTTTTCACACTACTCTTGATTGCGCAGCAGTTGGTCTTCCGGTACGTCACGCAGCTTCTTCGCCGGGACGCCGACAACCAGCTCTTCTTTTTTCACATCGCGGGTTACGATGCTGCCCGCGGCGACCGTGCCGTCTTCTTCGATCGTGATGCCCGGCAGCGTGATTGCATTGGCACCGATACGTCCGCCGTCTTTGACGGTGACGCCTTTCATCTTGCCGAAGCGTTCTTTGCTGCGGGCCATATAGTTATCGTTGCTGGTCACAACGCACGGCGCAACGAATACGTGGTCGCCAAGATTGGAATAGGCCGTAATATAGCAATTGGTCTCAAGCTTGCATTTACGACCGACCGTGCAGTCGTTCTCAATCGCGACGCCGCGGCCGACAATCGTGCGCTCGCCTACCGTTACCCGCTCGCGAATCGTCGCAAGATCCGCAACGAATACATCGTTCTCCAGCACCGCACCGGCGTAAATGATGGACGATGTGCCAATCGTGCAACCATTGCCGATCACCACCGGTGGATTCTTCTTCACTTCTTTTAATACGGAATTCTTCGCTTTCGTCGGCTGCTTACCGATAACCACGTTATCCTGGATGACAACATCGTCTCCAATTACGCTGCCTGCGTAAATGATAACGTTATGGCCGACGGTGACGTTATTGCCCATTACGACCGTATCTTCAATAATCGTGTTTTTTCCGAATGTTACGTTCATACGTTATATTCCTTCCTTTCGCGGTTCTGTAGAGTTTGCACCGGCTGTACCTGTGCCTGGCTTACATTGCGGCGCGGAATGTCTTGTTCAATGACATCCATCAGGCGAAGCGCAAGCTTTCTCCATGCGTGGTTGTTCTCGACGTAGGCCCGTCCCTTCCCGCCCATCTCCTTGAGCGCGGTCCGATGGAGTGCTAAGAACTGCAGCGCTTCAGCCATCTGCTGTGGCGTACTGACTTTCAGACCGGCACCCGATGTTTCAATCGGGGTTTCATCAAGCTGGCAAAGCAGGACAATCGGAAGCGAGGCCGCCATGTAGTCGTACATTTTGTTCAGGCTGAAGCCCCATTTGTAAATTTCCGCATCCTGCATGGAAATCACTCCTACATCGGAACGAAGCAGGATGGTCGGGATGTCTTCTTTTTTGACCGGCGGAACGAGTGTGATGTTGGTGAGCTTCTCCTTTCTTGCCCTCTCAACCAGCCGCTGTTTTTCCGGGCCGTCGCCAACCATGATAAAATGAACGCGGCTGTCTTTGTTTTTGAGAATGCCGGCCGCGTCCAGTACCGGATCAAGATGGTTGGCAATGCCGTGTGCTCCTGTATATGTGACGATCAGCTTTCCTTCTAGAGAAGCGAAGACTCGCTCCAGGTCCTTAGAAAGAAGCGTATCCGTGTTATACCGATCCAGGTCAGCCCCGTTCGGCAGGTACAGCACTTTTCCGGTGTCGATGCCCTGCTGGGCTACGTACCTGTCCGCTTTGTCAAACAGGACGATGATGCGCTTTGCATTTCTATATAAAAAGTGTTCCAGTTTCCGCAGCATCCAGACTACCGGATTGCGGCTGGAAACCTTGCCTAGATCGATTAAGGTTTGCGGCCAGAGGTCGCGTTCTTCGAAGTAAAAGGTACATTTGTATTTGCGCGCCAGCATGCAGCCGACAAATGCCGCCAGCGGATGCATGAGCGTACCGATGATTAGATCGGGCTTTTCGCTTCTTTTTTTGCCAAGTATGTACGATTGCACGGTGTAGCTCAGCATGTTGGCGACCCGGCGCCAGTCGTTGCGCCTGTATTCCGGCGTTTTAATCCAGACGAAGCGGACTCCGTTATACCTCTCTTCCTTCCACTTCACATCTTTCTCCGGAATGTAGCGCTCTTTGCGCTCCTGGTGGGAGAAAGAGGAGGCAAAGATGGTTACGTTATAATTGTGTTTTACAAGCTCTCTTGCCAGGTCGTAATGACGAGTGCCTCCGCTTCCGCCGGGTGCGATGGCGTAGTGGTTGAAGATCCAGATGTTCATTTCTTTTCTCTCCCCCTTTCTGTAAAAAAGTTTTAGCTTAACCGTCATCCGGGAAGCGACACTGGTGTTATGGAGAGGACGCTCGTTTTTGCAAAGAAACCGTCCGGCGGGAATGCGGTTCGAAGCCTTCGTACATAGCGATGAGTTTTTTGGCTTCCATTTCCCAGCTGTACTTTTGTTCAATGGCGCGGCGTCCGTTGTCGCCCATGCGTTTGGCTTCTTCCGGATGGTCGACAAGATACTGAATGGCTTCGGCGATTTGTTTCTCATCGAGCGGGTCGACGCAAATGCCGCATTCGTTACCTTCGACGATTTCGCGCCAGAGCGGGAAGTCGGATGCGATGACCGGAATACCGGCGGCCATGTATTCGAACATCTTAACCGGAAGCGCATCTTTGTAGTTGATAATCGGATGCAGCGTAACCAGTCCGGCCATGCCCCGGGCCAGTATCTGCTGCACTTCCTCACGGCTGACATGTCCGAATTCATTCACCTGCTCCCAGCCCGCGAGCTTCGTCGTTTCATTCCGCAGCGATTCCGGAATGAACTTGCCTGCAAGAAGCAGGGTGGCGTTCGTATGGCCCATCGCTCTGACCATTTCCTTGATGCCGCGGTTCACGCTAATGCCGCCGACATACGTGACAGCATGCTCTTTGCGTGACCAATCCTGCTCCGGTGCCATGAATTCAGCCAGAAGCGGATAGTTGTTAACGTACATGGTATGGCAGCCGATGCTCGCGAACCGTTTGCTGATGAACGGTGTTGCGGCTGCAATGGCATCAAACCGTTTCGCTGCGAAATTCTCGAACGCTTCGAACATGCGGGAGATGGTTTTGCGCAGCGGCGCCGGAATCCAGTATTTCGAAAGAATCTGGCGCGGTACGTCTTCGTGAACGTCGTAGATGACTTTTTTGCCTTTCATCTTCAACAGCAGGCCGACCGGAAGCAGTTCCGGGTCATGGAAATGGTAGGCGTCCGCATCAATCTCAAGCGCTTTGCGGTAGACGGCGCGCACGGTTTTCGTCATGCGGTTCAGCCTGCCGCGGCCGCGTTCAATCGAGTGGAATCGGACACCGTTTTGTACGCCCTCGGGGGCATCCGGCGCGACGAGATGCGTCTCATATCCGGCACCCGCGAGCGAGCTGCATTCTTTTGTAAAGATCCGTGTATCCATCGGCGGATGAACGGATGTGAGATGGCAGATTACTAGATTTCTCATGGGTCACGCTCCAAGTTTTGTTATAGGAAGAAAAACAAACGGCACTTTTGGTAAGAAGAAAAACAGGGTAAAGACACGCCCGTGCTTTTCCTCAAAGAAGTAGATCTGTCCGCGCCCCCTTTCCGTCAAAGCGCGCCGACAAAACATCTGGGTATCTCAGGGATGGAGACAATTGTCGGCGTTTTTCCGCTTTGTCGGAAACGGCGCTGAGCAAGGGAAAAGCAACGTCTGTGTTTTTACACCTGTTTTTCTTCATAGCCAAATGAATGCTGGTATTCTCATGTTTTTCTTCCATAAATCAAAATCTATTTTCTAAATGAAGTTACATAGGATAACGAAAGGTTTGTATCCTGCAACTCTAGCGAAGAAACTGTTTCTTCTTTGTCTCGGACTTCCTTCTTCTTTACTCCCGGCAGGACGTAGGCGAGCAGGAGGGCAAGAAGGATACCGTGGGTGAGCAGCGTGGTCAGCAGAGCCGAGTTGGACAATGCAAACGCCGGGATACCGAGAATCAGGCACTTAATCTGATACTCTGAGTGGCGGGTAATGCTATCGAATATCCAGAGCACTGCCGCCAGCAGCATGGTAAAGATGAAGATACCCATGTATCCAAAGTTGGCGAAGCTATCGGCCCACAGGTTGGCGTTCGCCGCCGTAGAAGCGCTGCCCATGTATTGATAGCCGATTAAATATACCGGCTTCAACGAGTATGGATAATCTATGAAACTCTTAAATATGCTGTGCGCCAGATACACTTTCGGGTTGCTGGAGAAGAACTCGAAGTAATATCCCGTCAGAAGCCCCGGCGTCAGAATGAGGCGGCGCACAAACAGCGATACGAACGCTATCTCATTAAGGAACCAATCCAAGATGACACACAACACCGTAAATATCGTGGCGCCGTACAGTATGCTGGTGCCGAATCCGCCCTTCTTGCGGTTTAGCAGGATCAGCAGCACAACGTTCAGCAACAGCGAAAAAAAGATGCTTTTCTGTCCGGTAATCGAGAAGATAACCAATTGGCCGAACAACCCGGTCGCCACAAGACCTGGTTTGCGGAGCACCAGGCCATATGCCATAATCAGCGGGTTGATAACGCCCGCCTGCCAGGCAATGGCATAGGAGACGGCTCCGCCGCCACTCTCTTTGTACTTCTCCCGCACATCATACACGTCGGCCAGCGCCGCGACATCAAACCGGATGCCGTACGTGCCGACAATCAGCGCATAAAATACGGCACTAACCAATGCGATGCCTAACCAGAATAAGATTGGCGGCAACTCCAGGCGGCGAATCGGCAGATAAGGCAGATGCGTAGACGCTCCCAGAATGGCAAATGCACTCAGCATGGATAACAAAAAAGCGACAAGCTTCCCTGTCTCCACCGTTAACGTGTAGAACGGGATAATCGACGCCGGAATATATACCAGCACATACAAGATCCAGTAGACGACCTGCGAGGGACGTTCCACCGCAATCGGCATCCACAACGCGGGCAGCGCCGCAGCGGTAAATCCCAATATCAACAGCGGCGTGAAAGCCGGATAATAGACATAGCCCATATACGCGAAGTACGGAGAGACCAAATCGATGTATACCCAGCTCAACAGCGCTCCGTAAATCAGAGCGCCGAAAAGCAGGATGATTCTATTCTTGATGTTGTTCATGCTGTATCCCTTTTCTGAAATGTTGGATGACGGCACGGGCGGACAAGAAAAACAGCACGACGTAGCAGACGAACATGCCTGCCCCGTAGATGATGATTGCTTCACGGGCCGGAAGCTTCAGCACGGAAGATAGCACCAGGCCGCCGATAATGACGACGAAGCGGAAGATATCCCAGGCCAACTGTATTCCCTGACGCTCCAGCATATTGAGTGTCTGCGAAAGCGGCACGACGACAAATTGGGCGATAAAGCCTGGCGCCATAATTTGAATGTAGACGCCCGCCTCTTTCCATGCGTCGCCGAAGATAAGTTCGAATGCCCACGGTGCGATTAGTGCCAGCAGACCGATGGGAATACCGCCGAAAAGTAGCAGCTTGCCCGCCGCTTTGAAATACAGCTTCTTCAGCTCTTTCGGATTCTCGCGCGCCAGGCGGGCCGACTCGCCGAAGAACACCTGGGCGACCGATTGACCGACCATTGTCATCGGCGCACCGACGACCCGCTGTACCAGTGCGTAAAACCCGCCGATTTGCGTGCCGAAAAACGCAACAAGCAAGAGCGGCGGCAACTGAAGGCCCGCACTATTAAAGAGCGACGAGAAACTGGTCAGCAGCGGGAACCGTTTGTAGCGGACCGCCATCTGCTTCATGCGGGCACCACAGACAGCCCTAAGCGATTCACGGTCCGTCCGCAGGACATTGCGCGCCAGCGTTCCGCTTCCGCCGATACGACCGATGGCGTCACCGAGCAGAAGTCCCAGCGGACGCCAGGCCATAAGACCACAGGCGATCTGCGTAATCACCTGTGTGGTGCTCTGACGCACTTTCGTGGCGGCAACGCGGCCGAATTCCCGCTTGCGCACCGACCAATAATTTAGAATTTGATAAAGCCCGACGCCGAATACGCTGCAGGGCAGAAGCCAGAGATACGGACCCAGCGCGGGAGCGTTGACCCACTGCACGAGCACGTCTCCAAACATCCAGACGAAAGTCCCGGTAAGAGCGGTCATTCCCACCAGCGTAAGCAGTGATAGAACCATTATGTTCGCCGCGTCTTCTTCTTTTTCCGGTAGGAGAATGGCCAATTCATAACGTAATGATGCTATCACTGCCAAAACTGAAAGCAATGAAGCATATACGGCCAGCGTTCCGAAATCGTCGGGTCCGTACATCCGGGTTAACAGCGGAGAGACTGCCACGACCAGCAGTTGGGCGAATGCGGTTCCTCCTGTTAAGACAAGTACATTGCGAATAAACGTTTTCCCGAAAAAAAACTTCTTTACCCGCGTCATAATTCCAGCATTTTCAAGCAAAGGTGTATTGTTCACTCCTTTCTTCCCGCTAGTCTTTTATCTTCACTTCCATTCCGCCCGACAGGTTCATCAACAGTTCCTTCAGCTTTAACTGCTGCTGCGACGACGCATGCTTAAGCGGCTCGTCCGGTCCGTTATAGATGCCCGCCACACTCACGATACTCGGCAACTGATGCGCCATCTTGCCGTATACGTGGCGGATACGATCCGAATCAAGGAAGGTCCACCAGCCAAGCAGCAACGTGCCTGACAGCTCGTATGGACCGTATCCATTGTTCGGTCCAAGACTCTGATAACCCCAGCGGTAGACCCCGTTCCGCCCGTCGATAAAGTTCTTCGTCCGGTAGGCGGGGAACTCGCGTGTAGGCTGTACCAGCACCTGCTCGTAAAACTGCTTTTCCATACCTTTACGCAGCGTTTCGTAAAAGCTTCGCTGCGGTGAATCTTCCTTTTGGGCCTGCGACAGACTCAAAAGCCAGAGCGGGAAGCGGTGGCTGTGCGACGTATCCCAGGCAATGTCCTTCACCGGAGCCGGTTTCATATTCCGCTTCTTCTCCCGCCGTCCGGCGTACAGATAATCCGGATGATCCGACCAGACACCCGGCTGGAACACCCAGCGGCCTTTGCCTCTGAACTTAACGCCTTTGCGGAACGCTTTGTCCGCCACAGTCAGCACGTCGGTAATCAGCGGTGATTCAATTGAACCGTTGAATGTCTCACGCTCGTATGTTCTAAGGTCTGCTGCGATTGCGAATAGAAACAATTCTTCATCCGTAATCGCCTTTTCATAGTTCTTTTTCGTTTTTGGGTCGGAGAGCTTCCATAAGACACGCTCTTTCATACCCCCGGCAAACGGTTTCCGTCCCCATTGCCAGGCTGGCTCTTGCTTCCACACCCTTTCCACTTCCCGGTACAGAACAGAGGGCAGATAAGTCGGAATCAGCTCCTCTTTTCCGGACTGTGCCGCCAGAACAAGAAAACGGCTGGAAAGATATACATACTGCAGCCTTCCCAGCCTATCCTCTGCTTTCTCGTTCCGTTGTGCCGCTTCAAACCGGGCAAATTCCCGGGCGAAATGCCCGGAGAATTGCTGCATCCAGTTCCTTTCATGCAGCGTAAATGCCGCATGCAGCGGTACCATCAGCAATTGTCCCGCATCGTACATCTCCTGGCTCGTCTTAAACGTTCGGCCCAAATACGGTGTGACGGATTCTTCCCAGAGCTCCTTCTCCTCACGGCTAGCACCCGATGAGTACCACCAGGAATAGAAGGTGCTGGAAAGGAAGAAAACGGCAAAACAAACGATGATAATTTTGATCCATCCATTCTGCTTTGTCCATATGCCTCTGATGGTACTCCCTCAATTTCTTATAGAATTTCATAGCGTTTTGGCTTGGCCACGTTTTTGAGCGCATTGCGCGTATCGAGTACGGCGGGTGCGAAACGGCCAATCAAATCGTAATCGAATGCGGTATGATCCGTCGTCACTATGACAATATCCGCTTTCTCAAGCTGCTCCTGCGCCAGCTCTACCGCGTTATATTCTTTGCCTCGACGTTTAAAAGACGGGATGTGCGGATCGCTGTAGACGATATTCGCTCCCTTTTCTTCCAGAATGTCGATAATATGGAGCACCGGGGACTCCCGGATGTCATTGATGTCTTTCTTGTATGCCACACCCAGCAGGTAAACGGTCGAGCCTCTGAGCGGCTTGCCTTCCTTGTTCAGCAGGTTGG
>NZ_DFMZ01000004.1:70136-78326 GCF_002375825.1 Aneurinibacillus sp. UBA3580 | reverse complement strand
TCAGCAGGTTGGCGGCACGCTCGGTAACGAATTCCGGCATGCTGTTGTTAATCTCGCCGGCCAGCTCAATCAGGCGGGTATGGTAGTTATATTCACGCGCTTTCCAGGTCAGATAGAACGGGTCGATCGGAATGCAGTGTCCGCCAAGGCCCGGACCCGGATAGAATGCCATGAATCCGTACGGCTTCGTTTTCGCGGCGTCAATCATTTCCCAGACGTCGATGCCCATCTTGTTGCAAAGAATCGCCATCTCGTTCGCCAGCGCGATATTGATGTGGCGGAATGTATTTTCATAGATTTTCTCCAGCTCAGCTACCGCCGGGCTGGATACTTCGTGTACTTCCCCTTCGAGCACGGAGCGGTACATGGATGCGGCCACTTTCGTGCAATCCGGCGTTACGCCGCCGACTACTTTCGGGGTATTCTTTGTGTTGAAGTGTTTATTACCCGGGTCAACGCGCTCCGGCGAGTATGCGAGGAAGAAGTCTTGTCCGCAGACAAGGCCGGATTCTTCGAGAATCGGCTTCAGCAATTCTTCCGTCGTACCCGGATATGTCGTACTTTCAAGTACAATCAGCATACCCGGATGCAAATACTTAGCGACTTCGCGTGCGGATGATTCTACGTAGCTGGTGTCCGGCTGCTGGTAGGCATCAAGCGGCGTCGGCACGCAGATGGCTACGGCATCTACCTCGTTGATGAACGAATAGTCGGATGTCGCGCGCAGTTTCCGCTTCTGTACGATTTCACGCAGATCATCGTCCACGACGTCTCCGATGTAGTTCACGCCCTCGTTGACCATGTCCACTTTGCTGGCCTGCACGTCAAAACCGATCACGTTGAACCCGGCTTTCGCTTTCTCTACAGCCAGAGGAAGGCCGACGTACCCGAGGCCGACCACGCCGATAACGGCGGTCTTTTGTTCGAGTTTCTGCATTAATTGTTCTGCTAACGAAGATACAACTGCTGTAGACGTAGTCATACTCTCTCTCCCTTCGCTTCGAAGAATTCACGCACAACCGAGATAACATATTCTTGATCATCTGACGCCAGTTCCGGATACAGCGGCAGCGCCATCGTTCCGAGTGCGGCTTTTTCCGATTCGGCAAGGCTTCCAGCTTCGTATCCAAGCCCCTTGTATACTTCCTGCTGGTGCAGCGGAACCGGATAGTAGACGCCGGATGCGATGCCGTGTTCTTTCAGATACGCCATCAATTCATCACGGTATTCGGTTTGGATGATGTACAGATGGAATACCGCTTCACGGTCTTCTTTCACGTACGGCAGCTTAATCGGCAGGTCTTTCAGCGCTTCGCTGTAGATGGCCGCTTTCTCGCGGCGCTGCTGGTTCCACTGGTCGATGTACTTCAGTTTTACCTGCAGCATGGCCGCCTGCAGCGCATCCAGACGGCTATTGTAGCCGATCATGGAATGATAGTATTTCGGGTTGCTGCCGTGTACGCGCAAGATTTGAATTTTGCGGGCCAGCTCCTCATCGTTGGTTACCACGATACCGCCATCACCGTAGCCCCCCAGGTTCTTCGTCGGGAAGAATGAGAAGCAGCCGGCCGTACCGATGGAGCCGATGCGCTGGCCTTTGTATTTCGAACCGATTGCCTGGCATGCGTCTTCAACAATGTGCAGGTTATATTTATCCGCGATGGCACGGATTTCATCCATATCTACCGGCTGGCCGAAAATGTGAACCGGCATAATCACCTTTGTTTTCGGTGTAATCGCCGCCTCCAGCTTCGCCGGATTTATGTTATATGTGTCAGGGTCGATGTCGACAAACACCGGTGTTGCGCCCAATTGAGAGATGACTTCCGCAGATGCAAAGAAAGTGAACGGCGTCGTAATGACCTCATCTCCCGGTCCCACGCCCATCGCATCGAGCGTCAGAAGCAGCGCGTCCGTACCGTTCGCTACGCCAATCGCATACTTCGTGCCGCAGTATTCCGCCATGGCCGCCTCGAAGTTTTTCACGAACGGTCCCATGATATAATTGCCGCTTTCCAGCACGTTATCTACCGCCTGTTTAATTTCCGGTTTAATGTCCTGGTACTGGGCGGTTAAGTCCAGCAAGGATACTTTGCGCAATGTTTTTTCCATGGTGATTCCTTCTCCTCTCACTGTTGGGTGCTAACTAATTCTTTGCTGTCTTCCCATTTGACGGGTGCATTTTTCTCGGCTGCTTCGTATACGGTCAGAACAAGCTGCAGTGCATTGCGGCCGTCCTGCCCGGTCACGAGCGGCTCTCTGTCTTCACGAATCGCATCCGCCATATCAGCGATGATGCGCTGGTGTCCCGGCGTACCATACGGGTCTTGATCGACCCGTTCGATGATCGTTGCCGCCTCTTCTTCGGATACACCTTCAAAAATCAGATGCTTAATCCAGTTGGCGGTCCTGCCGGAGATAACGGCGCTGCCCGTCTCGCCAAAGATGCTGAGCGATTCCTCATAGTTCTTCGGATAAATGGTTGCGGCCGCCTCAATGATGCCAAGCGTGCCGTCTTTGAACTTCAGCACGGCGACAGATACGTCTTCCGCCTCGATATTGCGCAGGCGCGTTGCATTATAGGCCTGCACTTCTTCGACCGGACCGGCGAGCCAGTACATCAGGTCCAGATTATGAATGGCCTGGTTCATCAGCACGCCGCCGTCCATTGCTTTCGTGCCGCGCCATGGTGCCTGATCGTAATACGCCTGGTTCCGATTCCAGCGTACCGTCGCGTTAACATGACTAAGCTTGCCGAACAGGCCCTGATCTTTTAATTTCTTCAGTTCCATGACAGCCGGCCGGAACCGGTTCGGATGCACAACCGAGAGTTTGACGCCGTTGTCAGCGCACGCTTGAATGATGCGGTCCGCATCTTCGAGCGTTAGCGCAATTGGCTTCTCGACGATGATATGCTTCTTCGCCGCCGCGGCCTGTACCGCAAGCGGTGCGTGCAATCCGCTCGGCGTGCAGATGTTCACGACATCAAGCTCCGTTTCTTTCTCCAGCATATCTTCGAGCGAAAGATAGCCGCGTACATTATGTTTTTCCGTGTATTCTTTCAAACGCTCTGGATTAGTATCGCAAACCGCGATAAGGTCTGCGTTCGGAATATTACGAATTGCTTCGATATGTTTGTTCGCGATATGTCCGCATCCAACGATAGCAAACGAAATAGCAGACATTGAGCCACTTCCTTCGTTTAAATTGATTGTAATCTTGTATAATTGCTTATATACTTAAAGTAGTATTTATTATTTAAGATATAATGGGTGAATTCTGGGCATTTAACCCGACCTCACACCACACCCTTGACGATGAACGTCTAAGGCATCGTCCTTCTTTGTTGCATGCCCACAGCATGGCCGAGTGCCTGCAGTGATAGAGGTGCAGCAGGCGGTTACCTGACTATTTTAACCCTGGTCCGGTTAGAACAGTCCGAGGAATTTTTGGCGTTTCTTTTTCCTGTCAAACGGGCGCGGTGCAGGCACCGCAATGTCCTGTCCGGAGACGAGCAGACGCGCGTTTTCTTTGAAGAAATCGGTATACTGCCCGCCAAGCTTCCGGTCAATCCATTCGTATGCCGCTTTCAGCGCAAATCCTCGACGTGCAATGTTATGCGCATCAGAAGCGATGAAATGAATAAGATTGTGCTCAATCAACTTACGCGAGATACCCTGATACTTACTGCTGAACTCACCGGCGACACTCGCCGCCGTCAGCTGGGCAAGCGCCCCTTTCTCCACCATGCGGTGCAGAATGGACGGCCGCTCGCGTATGTCATGGTTTCGTTCCGGATGGGCAATGATCGGGACATACCCTTCCACCTGCAAATCGAACAGCAGGCGCTGTGTATACGCCGGAACATGATCATACGGCAGCTCAATCAGAACGTACAATTGAGTCTGGTTTAACGTTATCAAGGTCTGATGGGCCGCTTGAAAGTCCTGCACAATCTCTCCGTAGAGATGCAATTCCATTCCCGGGAGAATCGTGAGTGGAATCTTATTGTCTTCAAGCAGGCGGTTAGCTTCGTCCACTCGCTGCAGGATGACTGAAGCAGGATTATCATACTTTCCGTCCCTATGATGCGGCGTGGCGATTACATGTGTAATGCCGTTTTGCACGGCATCCTTTGCCAGTGCCAGCGTATCTTCGGGAGTCTGGGCTCCGTCATCTAGCCCCCACAAAATATGATTATGAATGTCTACATTCATTCCCGCTCCCCTTCCTTCAAGATTCAGTCTATTGCTGGTAGTAATAGTAGTAGTCGTTTTTCTTCATCTTTTTGTTATTGAGCACAACGCCAAGCAGGCGCGTGTTTGTGCTTTCTAACTGCTGTTTTGCTTTTTTTGCCATATCGCGACTCGTCTTGCCCGAGTTTACGACCAGAACGCATCCATCCACCAGTCTGGCAAGAATGGTAGAATCGGCAACCGCCAGCGTAGGGGGCGTGTCCAGGATAATCGCGTCGAAATGCTTATCCATCTCTTCCATCACCACCCTCATCTTCTTCGAGCCGAGCAATTCCGCAGGATTGGGCGGAATCGGTCCCGCCGTCATGACAAACAAATTTTCGATGCCTGTCTTCTGCACAGTATTCTCCAGCGGAACCTGTCTCGCCAGATAATTCGTAAGCCCGCGGCGGTTCGGCACATGGAATGTGTGGTGCGCGGTCGGTTTACGCAAGTCGGCGTCAATGTACAATGTACGCTTGCCTGCCTGCGCCATGACAACGGCCAAATTCGCCGATGTCGTCGACTTTCCTTCCTCCGGTGCCGTACTGGTCACCAGAATGGACTTAATCTCTTCATCTACGCCTGCAAATTGAATATTGGTGCGCAGCGTCCGGTATGCCTCCGATACCGGCGATTTCGGGTCCCAATGCGCAATCAGCTTTTCATATCGTCTATTTGCCGTATCAATTGTACTCATGAATGTTCACCTGCTGCTGCTACCTGAGCTTTTCTCTCTTCCAACTTACGAACGCCCGCCTTATCGCTGGCTTCGATTACCGCAATCGAACCGATAACCGGCAAACCAAGATGTTTCTCGATGTCCTCTTCCGTCTTCAGCGTATTATCCAGATACTCAAGCAGGAACGCAAGCGCCATGGAGAAAATAAGACCGATCACAAATGCAACTGCCATATTGACAATCGGCTTCGGCTGCACCGGGCCTCCGTTTGTATCCGCCTTCGCTTTCGTCAGAATCTGTACGTTATCTACTTTCATGATATTTGTAATCTCTTCTTGGAAGGTTTGCGCGACGGTGTTGACAAGCATAGCCGCCCGCTGCTTGTCCGGGTCTTTCGCTTCAATGGAAATGACCTGTGAATCTTTGACCGCCGAGACGCTAATCTGGCTGGTCAGAGCCGATACTCGATCCGGCTGTCCCATCTTCTGGGCTACCTTATCCATCACGCGTGGACTTTTCATTACAACGCTATATGTCTCAATCAATTGCAAATTGGATTCGATGTCATTCCTAGAAATCGTCCCTGTCTTGCTTCCTTCTTGCGACTTGTTCACCAGCAGTTCCGACTTCGCCTGGTAGACCGGAGTCATAACCAGATACGTAATTCCTGCGCTCACTGCGACAAAAAGCAGCGTAATAAGAACAATCATCCAGAATCGTTTGCGAAGAGTAATGACAACTTCCCGTACATTCATTGTTTCTTCTTGTTGTGGCATCCTCCAATTCCTCTCTTACAATTTCGTTGTGCTGATGTCCTTCACGTAAAACACTATATACTAAGGCGCGGGAATGAAAAATGATACGAAAATTGTATTTTAAATTTCCAAAATTAGTCTTTTCATACCAGCAAATCATTGGGAATTTTTCCTGCCATTTTTACAATTTTGCTTTTTTGCTAACGTTCCGTTTCTTTTCTGTGATCAATTTGTTAAAAATATATAAAAATCATTCTCAATCTTATCGATTAAAAAAGCGCATTCATCCTTTAGAGATAGGCATTCCAGCGTTTTTTCATACAAGTGACGGAAAATACAAAATAATAATTCCGACTTTTTTCCTTGACAATAATTTTCTTATGAATTTCTAACTAAAATATTCAGGGGCAAAAATCGCAAAAAAAAAGCACCGTGGCTTTTCAACTGCAATCTCGATATGAAAAACATGAGAAGGACAACCAGCTTTTGCGGCGCGAAGGAGAAGAGAGGAAAGGATGAGGAAGGAATTCTAATGCAGAAAAAGGCGAAGTCTTTTTTCTCCCTCAGATCTTTTTTCCTCTTTCTCTCTTTCTTTTTTCCTTATTTCCACACAAAAAAAAAGAGAGACAAAAACCGTCTCTCTTCCTATTTATGCTGTTGCAGAAAGGCGTCTATCCGGTCAATGGCCATCTCCAGATTTTCCAGCGAGGTAGCATACGAGCAGCGAATATGCTGTGCTCCGCCTTCACCGAATACATGACCGGGAACGACGGCTACCTTCTGTTCAAGAATAAGTTTCTCGGCGAATTCTTCCGCCGACATACCTGTCGAAGCAATAGACGGAAATGCATAGAATGCGCCTTCAGGTTTATGGCAGGACAAGCCGATTTGTTCAAACGATTTCACCACATAATTGCGGCGTTGACGGTAGCTTTCTACCATGCGGTCTTTGGCTTCCATGCCGTGGCGAAGCGATTCAAGCGCCGCAACCTGCCCCATAATCGGTGCGCATAGCATCGTATACTGATGAATTTTTACCATCGCTTGAATTAAATCCTCCGGACCGGCCGCATAACCGATACGCCAGCCGGTCATAGCGAATGCCTTGGAGAAACCGGATAAGAGAATCGTCCTGTCTTTCATGCCGGGCAATGAAGCGAAGCTCGTATGATTTGTATCGTACGTTAGCTCCGCATAGATTTCATCAGAGATTACGAGTAAATCATGACGGGTAATCACATCTGCGAGCGCAGATAGCTCTTCCTTCGTCATAATCGAGCCGGTCGGATTGTTCGGAAAACAGAAAATAATGGCCTTCGTCCGGTCGGTAATCTTTGATTCAATCTGCTGCGGCGTCAGCTTGAATTGCTGATCAATGGATGTCTGTACTGCAACTGGAACGCCGCCCGCCAGGCGAACTACCGGATCATAGGACACATAACAGGGCTCGACGACCAGTACTTCGTCGCCCGGATCGAGAATGGCCCGCAGCGCAAGGTCGATGCCTTCACTGGCTCCTACCGTAACCACTATCTCTTTATCCGGATTATAGTTTACCTGGAACGAAGAAGCGAGATAGCGGCAAATCTCTTCGCGCAATTCATAAAGACCGCTATTGGACGTATAGGCGGTATACCCCCGCTCCAGTGATGCAATCGCTGCTTCGCGCGTATTCCACGGCGTAACGAAATCCGGCTCCCCTACACCGAGGGAAATCACGCCTTCCATTGAAGACGCCAGCTCGAAGAAACGCCGGATGCCGGACGGCGGAATGGACTGAATCGTACGGGACAGACGGCGATTGGCAACCCGGGACATACTCATGGCGTAACAACCATCCTTTTATCGTCTTCGGGCTGCTCCAGAATCACGCCATCATGCTTGTATTTCTTCAGAATAAAATGCGTCGTCGTCGAGATAACCGAGTCGAGCGCAGACAGCTTCTCAGACACGAACTGCGCAACCTGGCGCATCGTTTTTCCTTCGATAACGACAGATAAATCATACGCGCCCGACATCAAATAAACAGACTGCACTTCCGGAAAGCGATAGATTCGCTCCGCTATGTCGTCGAATCCGACTTCGCGCTTCGGCGTTACTTTCACATCGATCATCGCTGTTACGAGATCATCCGCATCAACTTTCTCCCAGTTGACGATAGCCGGATATTTAATGATAACCTTCTCTTTCTCCAGCTTCGTGATGGTCTCCCTGACATCCTCCACGGTCGTATCAAGCATTGTAGCAATCGTTTCTGCGGAACGGCGGCTGTTCTCCTCCAGGATATGCAGCAGCTCCCGCTGTTTATCTCTCTCCACTTTCATCCAACCCTTCTGTCTCCACTTTTTTTATTTATAATATAACAATATTCAGGATATTGCCGACAAAACTTCTTATAATCTCATCTTCAGCAAAAAACCACTATGGATTTTCAGCCGTAACCCCGATAGGAAAATCGAGGGAAGGGCAGCCGACTTTTGTGGTACGAAGGAAAGGAGAGAAAAGAACGAGACAATGA